>CABQCC010000068.1 GCA_902462495.1 uncultured Eubacterium sp.
AGGAATGCAAAGCACTCTGTTTCTTCTTCAAGGAGCATTTTGCCGAGGTTACCGTGGCCAAGACCAACCTTACGCTGATCGGCAACAGAACCCGGAATGCAGAACGACTGAAGACCCTCGCCGATAGCAGCAGCAGCTTCAGCAGCTGACTTTACACCCTTTTTGATAGCGATTGCACAACCAACTGTGTATGCCCACTTTGCGTTTTCAAAGCAGATTGGCTGGATGCCTTCAACGATTTTGTAAGGGTCAAAACCCTTAGCCTGGCAGATTTCTCTGCATTCTTCGATTGATTTAATATCGTATTTTTCAAGAACAGCAAGGATTTGCTTTTCTCTTCTTTCATATGATTCAAATAAAGCCATTATAATATCCTCCTACTCTTATTCTTTTCTTGGGTCGATAACCTTAACAGCATCAGCAACACGGCCGTATTGACCCTGAGCCTTTTCGAATGCTGTGTTTGCATCGTCGCCTGCTTTGATGAAGTCCATCATCTTGCCGAAGTTAACGAACTTGTAGCCGATGATTTCGTTGTCCTCATCAAGAGCGATACCTGTTACATAACCGTCTGTCATTTCGAGGTAGCGAGGACCAGCCTTGCGAGTACCGTACATAGTACCAACCTGTGAACGAAGACCTTTACCGAGATCCTCAAGACCTGCACCGATTACCAAACCGTCATCAGAGAAAGCACTCTGTGTACGACCGTAAACGATCTGGAGGAAGAGTTCTCTCATTGCTGTATTGATAGCGTCACAAACAAGGTCTGTGTTGAGAGCTTCAAGAATTGTTCTGCCAGGGAGGATTTCTGATGCCATAGCAGCAGAGTGAGTCATACCTGAGCAACCGATTGTTTCTACAAGAGCTTCTTCAATTACGCCGTTTTTAACATTAAGTGTGAGCTTGCAAGTACCCTGCTGTGGAGCACACCAACCTACACCGTGTGTAAAGCCGGAAATATCCTTGATTTCCTTTGCCTTAACCCACTTTGCTTCTTCCGGGATAGGAGCAGCACCGTGAGCAACGCCCTGTGCTACAGGACACATTGTTTCAACTTCATGTGAATAAACCATTTTCTAAACTCCTTACTTTTAATTTAGAATAAATTTTTAAAATTTACCGTCTTTATTATACCCAATAAGTTTCTTGTATTCAAGTAAAAATATTAATATTAAGCATTTTTTGACAAATTATACACAAAATAGTTAAATATTTACTTCTTAATTATCAGTTTCAGTGAATAATTTTATGTTTTGCTCTTGAAAGAATAACTCTCATTCGCTTGTAGTTTTTCTGCTCGGCAACCGGATACTTCTTTGCAAGTTCCTTGACCGCCTTGCTGTCGGGATAAGCCTTTGAGAGAGCGTGATAAATTTCTACGCATTTTGCTCGAAGCTGTGAATTTACAGAGGCTTGAGCGTTTTCAAACAGCGGTGAAACAAAGCTTGAAATAAGTTCCTTTGCAAACTTCTTGTCCGTGAATTTTGAAGCACGGTTGATTGTTTGCAAAAGCGAGTTTGCACAGCCGAGGCTGTAATCCAAATTGTGGGTATGCTCAAATTCGTAAAAACGCTTGAAATCACAGAGATATGCGTCACGATTTATGAAATAAACATTGCTTGATTTTGCAAAAAGTTTTGTCAAAAATTCCACATTTCTCGGTGTGTTGAGCCTTGAAAATTCAGCCTCGGCAGAGTGAACAACCTCTGTTTTGAACATCTTGTTGTATATGGAATTGTCTTTGACCAAAACGCTTTGTTTTTCGGCAAAATTCTTGCTTTCGTCATTTTTGTAAACCTCGGTTGCAACAGGCGAAATTTCAATTTGCTTGCCTCGTTGTTTGATTGAATTTGCAATCAAAATGTCGGCGTTTTTTTCGACTGCACGGTTGTACATAATTTCGAGAATATCTTTTGTGAAAACACAGCCCTGCGACAGGAACATAATATATTCGCCGTTTGCACTTTTTGTTGCGGTATTGAGGGCGGTGTACGGTGCTTCCTTGTCGGCAGAAATGAATTCAAATTCAAGTCCCGTGTCGTCAAGATATTCGTGGATATTCTTGATTTTTGCAATCTTTTTGTCGGTTTTTACAAAGTCGGGAACATTGCCGTTTTTGTTTTTGTCGTAGCCGTTTGGAGCTTTGAATTTGCGAAAATCAACGATAATCAGCTCAACTTCGTTGCCGATGCTTTGACGCTTGATTGAAAGGACTGCACGCTTAACATCCGAGCACAATTCGTATAGCGGAAGAATGACCGTAATTTTTTTCATTTACTTTTCCTCCTTGTTTTCAGACATAAGATATTGATACAAATCCTCGCAACAGTTTTCAAGCGGATAGTAGAAGTTTTCCATTCTGTCCTTGAACGGCTCTTCAACTTCAAAGCCGTTGTTGATTGCTTTTTCGATTGCGTCAACAGCCCCTTGCGGGTCTTTTGAAAGTGTGCCGAATGCTTTATCATACGGCATATCAAGTTCACGGTAGTGGTTCATACCCGAAATGAATTCGATGTAGTCAGGCACAAAATAGTGAATAGGGCGGTTGAGATAAGCGTAGTCAAAAACAAATGACGAAAAGTCGGTCAAAAACATTTTGTAGTCGCTCAAATCAACCTTGTTGTTTGTGATGTTTACACGGTCGCTGTTGATTGTAACGGTTTGTTTGTACGGCTCATAGAAATTCGGATGAAGCTTGACATCAAGGTACAAATCGTTGTCCTCCAGCAACTTGTGAAGTTTTGGACTGTTGATGAATTCGGTGATGTTTTTGTAGTAGTTTGATGACTTCAGCTTTTCGATGCAGGTTTCACGCTGAAGCTTTGATTCGGTGACAGAAAGTGCACCGATGAGATAGCTTCTCCATGACGGGGCAAAGATGATTCGGTTCTTTGCGGGTGCGTTTCTGTCGATATGGTCGTATCGAGGCATACCGCATTCAATGAGTTGGTCGGCACGCCAACCGTAGTTTTTCATAAGGTTTTCTTTTTCGAACGGTGAGGAGATAACAACCTTGTCAACCAATCTGCTCTCGGATGAATAGTACCACGGAAGTTTTGCGTGCAAAATGCCGTGTTGAAGATAGATTATTTCCGAATTTAACAAGTCGAGATAATCGTTTTCTTCGTCCTCCTCAATAAACGGATTTATGCAGTCGTGCTCTGAATACGAGGTCAAGATTTTTTCGGCATTCAAATACAAATCTTTGTGATGTGTTGAGCCGAACGAAACCAAATGACTGTACATTTCAGGAGTGAATTGCTCTTTGATTTCGCTGAAATCCTTGGTGATAATGTAATATCTTTCAACACCGTCTTGCTTGTCCCAATCGTTCAGGAACTGATAATATCCGTTGTCGTAGTCAACGGTGTAGCAGTCGCAATAAAGCCAAATTCTGCGGTTTGCATATTTTTTGCAACTTACACGATGATTGTAAATTCTTGTTTGTTTGATATATTCTTTGTCTATAAATGAACGCTTCTCGTCGAATTCTTCGGGAGTCAGCGGAGCAACAACAAGATTGTTGTCGTCAAGTGCAATTTCTGCATTTGAAATTACATAACTGCTTCTCATATCATCATAGAACGGAAGATTTGGTGCTGCTTTTAGTTTTGTGATGCACTCCATACCGTCGATTTTAACAAAAAATTCAATTGATTTTTTGCAGTCGATAGGTGTCGTATAGTAGAATGCCCAGAAGTTGTTTGTTTTTGTTTTGCATCTGTAATAGCTGTATGATGACAGGAACAAATCAATCTCTTTGTCAATCTTTTTGCCATTTTCGTAAACAACAATTTTCGGCTTGTCCAAATAGTTGAAAAGCGGTGACTTGATGTGCCCCAAAAATGTCATTTCGTTGTTGTGAACCGAAATTCTTTTCATCATAATTTCTATTTTTCTGCAAAAATACGAAACCTGAGAATTGTCGGAGTTAATCAAGAATACTCCTCGCTTTGAAACGAAAGGATAAACAGGATTGTTTTCCTTTAAACAAAGGAAGTATTGCTTGTGGAAGTTGCTGACTGTCGGGTGAGCGTTGATAACATCTGCGTCAATTTGATTGAGCAAGTTGATGAGGCGCTGATATTCTTTTTTGTATGCCTCACCTTCCAAATGCCATGGATACAAGATGTCGCTTCTGTTTTTCCAATTCATATCGTGAAAAACGATAGCTTGGATGTATTTTGGTATTTTGCCCGGTTCGTATTGCGCAAAGAGCCATTCAAAATATTTTGTTGATTTTTCAAAGATGTTTTGAGGATAGAACTTGCTGATTGTGGTGCTTCCCTCGTGTCTGAAATAATTGTAGCTTGCTTCACGACAAAAGCCGATTTTCATTTTGTCCATCAGCATAATTGTGATATATTTTTGGTCTTCCTGCAACAAAAGATTAGGGTCAAAAAGATTGTTGTTGCCCGGCTTATTCTTGACACAGATATTCATTGTTGTTTGCACAATGTATATGTTGTTAAAATCGTTCAAATCATAAATGCCTGTTTGTCTTAAAATATGGTATCTTGTGTGTGCCGGAGTTTTTTCCATTTCAGGAAGAATGTATTGAGTAAGAGGAAATGTAACCAAGTCAACCTCATCGTAGTGCTCGTCAAAAAATGCGACAACATTTTTAACTGTTTCGCTTGAATATGTGTCGTCGGCATCGAGGTACATAATGTATTTTCCACGAGCCTTGTCTATTCCAAAATTACGAGCCTTTGAAACACCGCCGTTTTCCTTTTGATACAGCTTGAAACTGCTGTATTTTTCGGCGTATTTCTTGCAGATTTCGGCGCTTCTGTCAACAGAGCCGTCATCAATCATCAGCACTTCCATTTCGTCAATGTCAAAAATTTGATTGACCAACGAATCAAGGGTGTTTGAAATGAATTCTTCAGAATTGTAAATCGGAATGATTATTGAAACTTTATAATCAAATTTGGTGTTACTGTCCATTCTATTTCCTCTTTTGTTTATGCGTTTAATGCGATTTTTCCATTCTTTATTATACTTTAAAATATTAGATATATCAATAGAATTATAAAATAATTGCCTTGATATATTACATTATATAAATGAATGTTCAATCACCATCACGAGTTCAAGTGATGGGTCTTTTTCTTTAAAGCGTTTTGTAAGGTCGGCGCTGATTTTTGCTTTTTCGCCGTCATCACAAAACGGAATAATCAAATCAAAAATGAGGTTTGTGTGCGTTTCGCCTTTAACAACTCTGAAATCGTGGAAGGTGAAATCGCTGTCATAATCTGCAATAATCTCTTTTGCAAGAGCCTTGTAGCGGTCAACCTCTTTGTCGTCAATAACAATCGGGTCCATATGTATGCACATAATTATGCCGAGCTCCTTGTTGATTTTTGATTCAACATTGTCGATGATATCGTGGAGTTTCATTACATCGATGTTTGACGGCACTTCTGCGTGAGCACTTGCGATAATTCTGCCCGGTCCGTAGTCGTGAACAATCAAATCGTGCACGCCGAGGATGTATTCAGGCTCAAGCATAATGCGTTCAATATTGTCAACAAGTTCTTTTTTCGGCGGTTGACCGAGAAGCGGAGAAATAATCTCCTTTGCAATGTCGATACCGCCCAAAAGAATGATGACCGCAACGCACAAACCGATTGCACCGTCTATCCACGCAATCTTGAAAATGTGGGTTATGCAAAGTGCAAGGATTGTTGCACCGGTTGAAATGCAGTCGTTGAGGCTGTCCTGACGAACTGCTTTTAGGTTGATGTTGTCGGTGTGCTTGTAAAGTCGGTTGTTGAAATATGCCATCCACAATTTAACAAGGATTGACGCACCGAGAATAATAATGTATACAAAGCTGAAATTCAGTTCTTCGGGATTGATGATTTTTTGCACAGAACTTTTTGCAAGTTCAAAGCCCATAATGAGAATAAGTGCCGACACGGCAAGAGCCGAGATGTATTCCATTCTGCCGTGACCGAAAGGGTGTTCCTTGTCCACAGGCTTTTTTGAAAGCCTTGCACCGACGATTGTGACGCCGTTTGACGCAACATCAGAAAGGTTGTTGAGTGCGTCAGCCGTGATTGAGATAGATCCTGACAACTTGCCGACTATGAATTTGAAAACAGCAAGCAATATGTTGCAAATAATGCCCACTCCGCCGCTCATAACCGCAAAAGCTTCTCTGTCAAATTTTTTCTTTTCACCGAGATTGATTAAAAATCGAGTCAACATATTCACCTCGTTAGATAATATTTTTATATTATACCAATTATTACAGGCATTTTCAACCAATATATACAATCTCAGCCCATACTTATGCGGTCAAAAGTGAACTTATTATAAAATAACTATTAATAATTGCTAAAAAGGTGGATTTTTATTTGCTAATTAGTTATAATACCGATACATCGCAAAGATTAAGGAGATATGCTATGAACACACCAAAAGCGCCATGGCTCAAATATTTCGGAGATATGCCGGCACATCTTGATTATCCGACAGGCTCAATGTATGAAGCAGTAAAGGAGTCTGCCGAAACCAAAAAGAAGATGAACAGCGTTGCGTATGAGTTCCAAGGCAAAAAGACAAACTACAAGCAATTTTTGAACAAGATTGAAACTCTCGGCAAGGCTTACAAAAGCATCGGTATCAACGATGGCGATATGGTCACAGTTTGTATGCCGAACACTCCGCAGGGCGTTGACACATTCTACGCTCTTAACCGAATCGGTGCTGTTCCGGCAATGATTCACCCGCTTTCGGCAGTAGGCGAAATCGCATTTTATATCAACACAACTCAAAGCAAGGCTGTTTTGGTTCTTGATTTGTTCTACGAAAAGGTGCTTGAAGCACTCAAACAAGTCAAATATCCTGTTAAGGTGGTTGTTGCTCACATCAAGGACGAACTTCCGTTCCCACTCAATATGCTTTATCCGCTTACTGTAAAGGATAAGCCTGCTCCGCTTCCAAAGGATAACAAGAATGTAATCGACTGGCCTGATTTCATTTCAGGAGGCAAAAAGGTTACTCTCACAAACGAACTTCCAAAGGCAGAGGACACAGCCGTTATTCTTTTCTCGGGTGGCACAACAGGCACATCAAAGGGTATTCAGCTCACAAATATGAATATGAACGCACTCGCAGCACAGGTTGCGGCAAACGCAGGCTTCACAATGGAGGGACTTCGTATGTTCTCCGTTATGCCTTTGTTCCACGGCTTCGGCTTGGGTGTCGGCATTCACACAGCACTTATGGCAAGCGGAACTTGCATCATCATTCCGCAGTTCACAATCAAAACTTATGCACGAGATGTCAAGAAGTATAAGCCAAATGTTATCGTTGGTGTTCCGACACTTTACGAGGCACTTCTTCGCAGTGATGGTTTCAATTACGACCTTTCATTCCTCCGTGGTATGTTCTGCGGCGGCGACTCACTTTCTGTTGAGCTTAAAAAGAAGGTTGACAAGTTCCTCAAGGAGCACAACGCAACAATTCAGGTAAGAGAGGGTTATGGCACAACAGAGTGCGTAACAGCTTCTTGCCTTACTCCGTATGATATGTACCGTGAGGGCAGTATCGGTATTCCTCTTTCCGATACATATTATGCTATTGTAAATCCAAATAACGACACCGAACTTCCATACGGCGAAGAGGGCGAAATCTGCATTTGCGGTCCGACAGTTATGAGGGGCTATCTCAACAACGCAGAGGAAACCGCTTCAACTCTCCGCAGACACGAGGACGGCAACTTGTGGCTTCACACAGGCGACCTCGGCTATATGGACGAGGATGGATTTGTATATTACAAGCAGAGAATGAAGCGACTCATCATCGTTTCGGGCATCAATGTTTATCCGTCACAGGTTGAAAATGCGATTGACGCACATCCCGATGTTCTTCTTTCTTGCGCTGTCGGTATTCCTGACCCATACAAAATGCATGTTGTAAAGGCTTTTGTTGTTCTCCGTCAGGGTGTTGAACCATCAGATGAGATTAAGAAAGAAATCATCGAAAACTGCAAAAAGAATGTTTCTCGCTACGGTGTTCCGAGAGAAATCGAGTTCCGTACCGAACTTCCAAAAACTTTGGTCGGCAAGGTTGCATACCGTGTTCTTGAGGAAGAAGAAGCCGCAAAGTACGAAGAAAAGAAAAAGGAAAACGCAGAAGAAAATAAGCAATAAATTTGTCGCAAACATAATAATACCTACCAAGGCTCCCCTTTTAATGTTATAAAGGGGAGCTGTCGCACTTTATGTGCGACTGAGG
>CABQCC010000069.1 GCA_902462495.1 uncultured Eubacterium sp.
TCCGATCCCAGCAGTGATTTGTGTAGTCTGTTTGGAATGTTTCAAAGTTTTCCATAACCTTGTACATATCCTGCTCGTAAGGGTCGTATGCAGTGTGACCTTGGTTAATTAAGAAGTCAAAGTTAAATACTGTGTCGAGTTCACCTCTGAAATCTGCGGTGAGCATTTTGTCCATCTCGATTCCCGCACCGCCACATTCACCGACGGTGTAAACATTGTAGTTGCCGAATGTCTTTTCTCTCATTTCGTGCAAGAATTCGTGCAAGCGTGGACCGTAGAAATAGTATTCCGCACCTTTGTATCCTGTGAGCATACCCATAAATGCGTTTGCTTCCGGCAGTCCCTTGGTCTTGCTGATGAAGTTGATTACATCCATTCTGAAACCGTCAACGCCTTTGTCAAGCCACCACAACATCATTTCGTACACGCTTTGGCGAACTTTCTCGTTTTCCCAGTTCAAATCCATTTGCTTTTTGGTGAAAAGGTGAAGCGCCCATTGGTTGAGATTTTCGTAGTAGTTCCACGCAGAACCCTTGAAAAGAGAAACCCAGTTGTTCGGCGGAGTGATGCCTGCGTCGGTTGCGTCACGCCATATGTAGTAATCGTGGTATGGATTGTCCTTGCTCTTGAGTGCTTCCTTGAACCATTTGTGTTCATCGGAAGTGTGGTTCACAACAAGGTCAATGACGAGCTTCATATCTCTTGCGTGAATTTCCTCAAGTAGTTTGTCAAAGTCCTCCATTGTGCCGAACTCTGCCATAATTTTTTGATAGTCACGGATGTCGTAACCGTTGTCGTCGTTCGGGCTGTCATAAAACGGACTGCACCAAATTGTGTTAACGCCCAATTCCTGAAGATAGTCGAGCTTTTGACGAATTCCGTTTAAGTCGCCGATTCCGTCACCGTTGCTGTCGTAAAACGAGCGAGGGTAGATTTGATAAACGATTGCTTCTTTCCACCATTTTTCGGTCATTTCACCTTGGTCGGTGATAACCTCGTCTTTTTCGAGATTGAGCATATCGCAAACCATTTGCACGGTCTTTTTGTCAAGAAGTCCGGCTGTTGCGGTTGTGAGCGTTTTAAATTTCAGCTTGCCCATAATCCCCGAATTGATTAAATCTGTCGGCAAACGCAAAACGAGAAAAAGTTTTTCTATGACATCTTTTGCCATAGGGTTAACCATGGCTTCTTTTAATGTTGTGTTTGGCGTGATTTTATTCATGCCCACACCTCCCCTTTAATATATAAATTTTATACATCTTTATAGTAGCACACTCAAAATGGGATTTCAAGGAAAATACAAATTAGCACTTTACGCCTTAAAATGCTAACAAAATGTGAATTTTAGAATTTTTTTCAAAAAAAGTGTTGACAAATACTGTTTCGGGATATAATATAATAAATGTAGTTAGCACTCAGGCACAAAGAGTGCTAAACAAAAAGGAGGCGAGGATATGATTGGCAACAGACGGTCGGATATATTGAATTTTATTATTAATCATTATATTCAGACGGGCGAACCGATGGGTTCAAAAACACTTTGTCAGTTGCTTCCTTATGCTGTTTCCTCCGCTACAATAAGAAATGAGATGGCGGCTCTCGGTGAGCTTGGGTTTTTGCAACAACGACACACATCCGGCGGCAGAATTCCGACAAACGCTTCTTATAGATATTATGTAGATAATTTGCTTGTGCCAAAACCGCTCACACCGTTTGAAAAGCAAAAGATAAATCAGGTGTTGAGTGTCAACGCATCCGACCCCGAAAGATTGCTTGCCGATGCGGCAAAACTTTTGTCGGAGGCAACGGGATGCACCTCGTTTTTCTCAACGGTTAAGGATGAATATGATTGTGTGCAGGGTGCCGATTTGATTCCCGCAGGTGAAAAAAAGGCAATGCTTGTTATGCTCACGGTCGGAGGTAAAATTAAGTCCTCGGTCATTCAAATGCCGTGCAGGATAGATGACAATTTCAGACGACTATTTTATGTGTTGGCAAGAGAGTTCTTCATCGGTGTTCCGGTAAACGAAATCAATATGTCGCTCATTCAGTCAACAGCGCCTGTGCTTCGTGACAGATTGTTTGATATGCTTCCTGTGTTGTCGTCGTTTTGCTCACTTTGCAAAGAAGCGAGCGAGGGCACACTTCAAATCTACGGTCAAAACAATTTGCTCAAGCAAGAGGAATTCGGCGAATCGGTGTTCGGACTTCTTACATTCCTTGCAGAAAAGACAAAGTTTGAAGATATGCTCACGCAGATTGCAAAAAGCAAAATCCAAAGTGCACTTTTCCTCGGAGAAGAAAATCCGATATACGAGCTTAAAAATACAGCCACGGCGGTTGCAAAGTTTGAATATTATGACGACCAGCTTGCAACCCTCGGCATTATAGGCTCATTGAGAATTGATTATAGCTCTATTCTTCCGAGAATAGATTATATAGTAAAAACCTGTTCTGATTTATTAAAGGAGGGTGGAGTAATATATGAGTAAGAAAGAAACCAAAGCAAAAGAAAATAAAGAACAAAACACTTCTGCCGAAACAGAAGAAAAGGCAGTTGATACCGAGGTTGAGGAAACAAAAGAGCCAACCGTTGAAGATCAGCTTGCGGATATGAAAAAACAGCTTGCTTATACGGCTGCTGAATATGCAAATTTCAGAGCGAGATCGGCAAAGGAAAAGGAGCAAACCTATTCCAATGCAAAAGGCAATGTAGTTGCCGAGATTTTGCCTGTTATTGATAACCTCGAAAGAGCACTTAACCAAGACGGTGAAGATTTTGAGGCACTCAAAAAGGGTGTTGAGATGACGCTTGAAGGCTTGATGTCGGCTCTTTCAAAAATCGGCGTTGAAGCCTATGGCGAAAGCGGTGAGAACTTTGACCCTAACTTCCATAATGCAGTGATGCATATTGAAAATGACGGACTTGAAGAAAATGTAATCACCGATGTTTTCCAAAAAGGATACAAAATCGGCGACCGAGTTATCAGACCGGCTATGGTAAAGACAGCTAACTGATAACAAATCAAATTAGTAATTATTCAGAAAAGGAGATATTTTATTATGGGAAAGATTATTGGTATTGACTTAGGTACAACAAACAGCTGTGTTGCAGTAATCGAAGGCGGCGAAGCAGTTGTAATTCCAAACGCAGAGGGTGCAAGAACAACTCCTTCTGTTGTAGCATTCACAAAGGACGGCGAAAGAATGGTAGGCGCTGTTGCAAAGCGTCAGGCTATCACAAATCCGGACAAAACAATTTCATCAATCAAAAGACATATGGGCAGTGACTACAAGGTAGACATTGACGGCAAGGACTATACTCCGCAAGAAATTTCTTCAATCATTCTTCAAAAACTCAAGGGTGATGCAGAAGCTTATCTCGGTCAAAAGGTAACAGAGGCTGTTATCACGGTTCCTGCTTACTTCACAGACTCACAGCGTCAGGCAACAAAGGACGCAGGCAAGATTGCTGGTCTTGAAGTAAAAAGAATTATCAACGAGCCTACAGCTGCCGCTTTGGCATTTGGTATTGATAAGGAAGACGACCAAAAGGTTATGGTTTACGACCTCGGCGGCGGTACATTCGATGTATCTATCATCGAAATGGGCGACGGTGTTCAGGAAGTTCTTGCAACAGCAGGTAACAACCACCTTGGCGGTGATGACTTCGATAAGAGAATTATGGATTGGCTTATTGCTGATTTCAAGGCACAAAACGGCATTGACCTTTCAGCAGATAAGATGGCTATGCAGCGTGTTAAGGAAGCAGCAGAAAAGGCAAAGATTGACCTTTCGGGTATGACTCAGGCTCAAATCTCACTTCCGTTCATCACAGCAGACGCAACAGGTCCAAAGCACCTTGAAGCAACTCTTACAAGAGCAAAGTTCAACGAAATGACAGCAGACCTTGTTGAAGCAACAATGGGTCCTGTTCGTCAGGCAATGAAAGATTCAGGCCTTTCAATGAACGACCTTGACAAGATTCTCCTTGTCGGCGGTTCAACTCGTATTCCGGCAGTTCAGGAAGCAATCAAGAGCTTCTCAGGCAAAGAGCCGTTCAAGGGCATCAACCCTGATGAATGTGTTGCTATGGGTGCTGCAATTCAGGGCGGTGTTCTCAACAACGATGTTGACGGCTTGGTACTTCTTGATGTTACACCTCTTTCACTCGGTATCGAAACAATGGGCGGTGTAAACACAGTTATCATCGAGCGTAACACAACAATTCCTACAAAGAAATCACAGATTTTCTCAACAGCCGCAGATAACCAAACTTCAGTAGAAGTTCATGTTCTTCAGGGCGAAAGAGAATTTGCAAAGGATAACAAAACTCTCGGTATGTTCCACCTTGACGGTATTATGCCGGCTCGCCGTGGTGTTCCACAGATTGAAGTTACATTCGATATTGATGAAAACGGTATCGTTCATGTAAGCGCAAAGGATCTTGGCACAGGCAAGGAACAGAATATCTCAATCACAGCTTCTTCAAATATGTCTAAGGACGATATTGACAAGGCTGTAAGAGAAGCAGAGCAATTTGCAGAAGAAGATAAGAAGAAGAGAGAAGCTGTTGATATCCGTAACAACGCAGACCAAATGGTATATCAAACAGAAAAGATGCTTTCGGAAGATGCAGACAAGTTCTCTGCAGATGACAAGAGCGCTCTTGAAGCAAAACTCAACGACCTCAAGGAAGCATTGAAAGGCGACGACACAGACGCTATCAAGGCAAAGCAAGAGGATCTCACAAACAAGTTCTATGAGGTTTCTCAAAAGGTATATGAAGCAGCACAGGCAGCACAGAATGCACAGGCAGGTGCTCAACAGCAGGCAGACCCTAATGCAGGACAGCAGGATGGCAACGCAGGCTATACAGATGCTGATTATACAGAGGTTGACGACAACTAATAAAAATCAATAAGCAGAACGGGGTGGCTTCGGTCACCCATTCTGTGATATAATAGGAGGGCAATCAATTTATGCCTGAACAAAAAAGAGATTACTATGAGGTGCTCGGTGTACAAAAGGGCGCAACAAATGACGAAATCAAAAAAGCGTTTCGTCAGGCTGCAAAAAAATATCATCCCGATTTGAACAAGGACGACCCATCGGCAGCAGAAAAATTCAAGGAATGTAACGAGGCTTACTCTGTTTTGTCCGATGCAGATAAAAGAGCAAAGTATGACCAATTCGGCTTTGCCGGCGTTGACCCTAATTATGCGGCAAGTCAAGGCGGATATGGTGGCGGAGCAGGTGGCTTCGGCTTTGACGGAGATATAGACCTCGGCGATATTTTCAGTAGCTTCTTCGGAGGCGGCGGAGGTTTCGGCGGATTTGGCGGAGGCAGAAATCCAAATGCTCCGCAACGAGGCAGAGATATTCAAACAACCGTTACCATTTCTTTTGAGGAAGCCGCAAAGGGTTGCAAGAAAACCGTTGAAGTGTCAAAGGTTGAGGATTGCTCAAAGTGTCACGGCACAGGTTGTGCAGAGGGCACAAGTCCGAAAACTTGTACACAGTGCGGCGGCAGCGGTCATATTACCGTTCAGCAAGGTTCGGGATTTTTCCAAGTCAGTTCAACAAGACCTTGTCCAACCTGTAATGGCACAGGTAAAATTATCGACAAGCCTTGCACCAAATGTGCAGGCAGAGGTAAGGTTCGCAGAAAGACAAAGGTTGACATCAACATTCCTGCCGGCATTGACAACAATCAGGTTGTTACTGCAAGAGGTTTGGGTGATGTCGGTATAAACGGCGGACCTGCGGGTGACCTTAGAGTCGGCGTTATCGTTGAGGACCACAAGGATTTTGTTCGTGACGGCTATGATATTCATTACGAAAAGCATATCAGCATTGTCGAGGCTTGTCTCGGCGTTAAGGTGCGTATTCCAACCCTTGACGGCGATGTTGAGTATTCCGTTCCGTCGGGAACACAGCCGAACGAAGTGTTCAGACTAAAGGGCAAAGGTATTCAGCGACTTAACAGCGTTGCAAAGGGCGACCTTTATGTTCATATCGTTGTTGATATTCCAAAGTCACTCACCGAGGAACAAAAGAGATTACTTAAAGAATTTGACAAGTCCTATGTTGCCAATAAGGGTAAGGAAGGCTTCTTTGACAAGTTCAAGAAAAAATAAAATTTCAAAGCAAAAGGCAGGCTGATTTTCAGCCTGCCTTATAAATTTTCTAAATCTTTAATCTTTGATATTTTGATGTGCTTTTGTGCTTCAAGCTTATTTTGAAAAACGGTTATGTGCTCGTCCGTAAGAGGGGTATATAACTGTTTTTTAAATGTGCCGTTACTAATGGCGGTGATAAAGTTGCTTAAGGTATATTTCAAATTGTATGCTTTTAATGTGTGGTTATCTATGTAGCAAATCGATTTTTTCGATTCAATATCGGGGAAGTCGTCTGTAACAGCGTAAACACCGCTTTCGTCCGAAGCGAAAATGTTTATGTAAGGTATGGCATAAATTTCCGTTGAACAGTCCCGTTCATCAAGAAAAAAGTTTATGCCGTATTTTTCTTTTGCCGTGTTAATAAAATTTGAATCATCCTTGTCAACAATCGGAATTGCGATTTTTCCGCAAGTTATAAATTCGTCATTTTTTGAATTGAAGAAATAAGCGGAACAATCATCAAAAAACATTTCGCTTGTATCAATGTAGTAAATCATAGGTTTAACATCCTTGTTTTGTTGTAATCTCATTATAAATTTTATTGAAATGAAAAGCAAGCTTAAAAATTTTTTGCCGATTTGGGTGTTTTTATGCTTTTGTTGTTGCATATAGCGAATATCAGATGTCCGCAAAATAACACGCTTGGTTGCAGGGGCATATTATGTAATGTAATATAGAAGCTGTCCCCGAGGGTGCTGTGCACCTTTATTTGAAAGGAGCGAAAGCGTGAACAGCTTGGCGCAAATTATCATAACCGTCGGTGCGGTGGTAACGGCTTGCTTAACTGTTTTCGGTGTGTGCAAATCGCTTGCAGGATATATTTATTCGCTGAAAAATAATTCTCGATTACAGTCGGAGCGAAACACCGCACAGGACAAAGCTATTGCAAGACTAAAGGAAGAAAATCAGCTTATATGCTACGGACTTTCCGCCGCACTTGACGGCTTGGAACAGCTCGGTGCAAACCACTCTGTGCCGATTGCCAAAAGCAAATTGCAAAAATATTTAAACCAACAGGCACATAAGTAATTTATGAGCCGTGACAACTTGAATTTTATTTTAAAGGAGGACAAATATGACTTGTACAAAGACAACATTAAAACGAGCAGGGCGAACTTTTATTCAGTCCGCACTTGCTTATATTACGGTCAATGTGGTGTATATCAATTTTACCGATGACAAGGTGAGCGTAAAATCCGCAATAACAGGTTTGCTCGTTGCAGCGGTGTCCGCAGGAATTTCCGCTGTGATGAACCTTGAAAAGAAAGAGGGCGAATGTTGATGACCTTTGAAAAATGGGTGAGCCAAAATCTCGGCAAAAGCATTGATTATGACGGCGTTTACGGAGTTCAGTGCGTCGACCTTGCAAAGCATTATATCAAGAATGTTCTTGGGGTGAAGCCCGAAAGCATCGGCAATGCAATTGAATATTACAACAAACGCAAAACGAGTGAATATCTCACAAAAAATTTCAAATGGATTGACAACACGGCGGAGTTTGTCCCGAAAAAGGGTGACCTTTGCGTGTTCACATCAAAAAGCGGAAACGGTCACATTTCCGTTGCAACAGGCGAGGGAACAACCTCGTATTTTTATTCTTACGACCAAAATTTTCCAAAGGCAAAGCACGAACCTATGACTCTTGTCAAGCATAGCTATACTTCTTTTTTGGGAGTTCTTCGACCTAAAAAGAAGAAAAAAACGGTAAAATGCTTCAAGACCTATAAGGGTGACAGTCTGAGTATAGTTGATGCTTTGGAGGCTGTTGGTGCAAAAAGCGATTTTGCTTATCGCAAAAAAATTGCCACAAAGAATAAAATTAAAGATTACAAGGGTACGCCCGAACACTCGAACTTCGAGTCAATAGGAAGCCAACTCAGGATATTTGTGAT
>CABQCC010000070.1 GCA_902462495.1 uncultured Eubacterium sp.
GCCGGTTGCAACCATTATGAGCGCATGGTATATGTGGGAAAAGTGGAATGTAAGCCTTTACGGTAAAAATCTTTTGGATTTAGTCGCACAAGAAAAGAACCTAAACCTTGACGAGCTGAAAAAATACGATGAAAGAGCAAGAAACATTTGGCTTTCACGCTCGGTTGACGGCTACTCAAACTCGCACGAGGACAATGTTGCTCAAATGCAATTTGACTACCTCAAGGAGCGTGCGGAATCCGGCGAATCATTCATCGTGCTCGGCAGATGCGCCGACTATGTTTTGCGTGAATATGAGGGACTCATCAAAATCTTTGTTACAGGCGAAACAGACACAAAGATTAAGAGAATTGCATCAATTGAAAAGCTCCGCTATGACGACGCAAAAGAGCTTGTTGAAAAGCGCAACAAAATCAGACGCAGTTATCACAACCGCTATTCAAAATACAAATGGGGCGACTCTCGCTACTACGACTTGCTCATCAACACAAGCAAAGTCGGAATCGACAACGCCACCGATGTAATTGATGCGTACATCAAAAACATAATCGAATAAACGCTTATCATACAACCTCGTTGCAAACAAATCATAAAACACTTTGACAATTTGCTCAAAGGCAATTACCGTTAAGGATATTTATTGGAATTGTGGTTCTTGCTTAAGCGATTTCGATGCCTCGGTTTTACTGATAAGCCTATTATAAAAAAACACAAATAAGCATTTATAAACACATAAACGGAGACAAAGAGATGAGCAAAAAATCAAAGACTTTCAAAATCATACTGCTATCGGCAGTCATATTTATTATTGCTTTGGCGGCAATTTTAGTTGTGCAAACTTCAAAAACAGGCAATGATACAAAAGAGCCAAAGTACATTACCGTTGCCGATATCAAAGTAATCAATAACAATGAGGTTGATACATCGGCAATATTAGATGTTATACAAGAAAACAATAAAGACTTTGACAAAAACAGCGTTAAAACAGTCTGTCACCAAACCACAGACCAAAACGATTACACAATTGATATAATTGAGATGTACGGTAATATTGAAACAAGTTCTTGCTACACCGCTTTTGTTGAAAACGGAATTTTGACACAAATTGCCGACAATCATTACCCCGATTTCAAAAGTGACAAGAAGCTGAACGCCGGCAAAAAGCTTTCAAAAAAAGATACGGAAAAAATTTTGAAAAAGCAAAGAGAAAAAGCTAAAAAAATCGGTGCCGTTAAAGTTTCAAATCAAGAATACAGATATTACTATGATTGCGAGAAAAAAGCGTTAAAGTTTATTGTGCTGACCGATTATATCGCAGACGACGAAACGAAAAATGTTTTAGAATACGAAAAAGAACTATAAACAAATTTATTTTGAGGATGTGATTCCAATGCCAAAAGCCATCAAATACGCTTTAATCATAATAAGCAGTATTATCGCTGTTGGGTACATAGTTTATATTTGCCTGACCTACAATGATATGCTGACCGCTGTGCCGCTGAGGATGTTTATTGAAATCATAGTTTTTGTTTGGTTAGTTTTTAATGCAATAGTTTTGTTAATAAGTAAAATTATAAAAAAGGTCACAGATAAGCGTAAGTAAACTTATATAAAAAAGTGCATTGGTATTGTGAAATACCAATGCACTTTTATTTTGTTTATCTTAATCTTTAAGAAGTGATTTGTACATCTTGATGTACTCATTTGCAGATTTGCCCCAAGACATATCACAGTTGAGTGCACGCTCAACAAGGGTCGGCCAATAATCCTTATTGTTATAAGCCTCTACGCCACGGTAGATTGCACCGAGCATATCGTATGCGTCATATGTTTGGAAAGTAAATCCGTTGCCCTCGCCGTCGCCCGAATCGGTGATTGAGTCCTTAAGACCGCCTGTTTCACGAACTATAGGCACAGTGCCATAGCGAAGTGCAACCATCTGTGAAAGACCGCAAGGCTCGCTCTTGCTCGGCATAAGGAACAAGTCAGCACCTGCATAAATCTTGCGTGCAAGGTCAGGAATAAATCCGATTGTTACACCGACCTTGTCAGGATACTTGTCGTGGAGTTCTCTGAAAAAGCTCTCGTACTGCCATTCGCCTGAACCAAGAACAACATACTGAATATCACGCTCCCAAAGGCTCTTTTCCATAACCTCACGAATGAGGTCAAGTCCCTTGTGACCAACAAGACGAGATACGATGCCGATAATCGGCACATCATCTCTGACAGCAAGACCCATCTGCTCTTGGAGAGCCTTTTTGCACTCTGCCTTGCCCTTTTTCCAATTTTCGGCATTGTAGTTTGCAACAATGTCAGGGTCGGTTTCAGGATTATAATTTTCGGTATCAATACCGTTGAGAATACCGCAGAGTTTCCAGCTACGCTGATTAAGAATCGGGTCAAGACCGTAGGAATACCACGGGTCAAGAATTTCCTTTGCATAGGTTGGAGAAACGGTTGTCACCTTATTTGCACACTCGATACCTGCTTTCATAAAGTTAACAAGTCCATCGTACAAAATGAGATTGTTGTATTCAGGTGCAATGCCCAAAACATCGTTGAGAAGTTCATCACCATACTTGCCCTGATACTGAATGTTGTGGATTGTGAAAACAGTTTTGATGTTTTCATATCCCATTTGGTTTGCATAATAGCAAGAATAATAAAGCGGTGTGAGAGCCGACTGCCAATCGTTGCAATGAATGATATCCGGCTTCCAATCAATGTGAGGAATAATCTCAAGAACGGCTCTTGAGAAGAAAGCAAATCTTTCCGCATCGTCATAATGACCGTAAATTCCGTCACGCTTAAAATAATATTGATTGTCAAGGAAGTAATAAATTACTCCGTTATGCTTTGCCTCAAAAATACCGCAATACTGTCTGCGCCACGAAACAGGAACGGAAATCGATGTAATAAACTTCATTTTATCCTTATATTCCTGCTTGATTGAATCATAAAGAGGCATTACAACACGGCAACCGATAAGTCGCTTGCGAAGTGCAACAGGCAACGAGCCTGCAACATCTCCCAATCCTCCGGAAGCCATAAAAGGCAATGCTTCAGAAGCAACATATAAAACCTTCACTTGTATACCCCCCTAAATCTTTGTGCCCTTTGAAATGCAAACCGGATAATTTGCTGCACCGGAAAGCTCAACATCGGACTTAATATTGCAATCCTTATCTGCGATTACATAATTGATTTTTACATTTTCACCAATAACGGTGTCCTGCATAAGAATAGAATTCTTAACCACAGCACCCTCTTTAATCTTTACGCCCTTGAAAAGAATACAGTTTTCAACCGTACCCTTAACAACGCAACCGTCGGCAACAAGAGAATTCTTGACATCAGCTTCCATACCGTAAAGGGTCGGCATATCGTCACGCTCTTTAGTATAAATAGGGCGTTCCGAAGCAAACAATCTCTTTTTATTTTCTCTTTCAAGTATGCTCATTGACACATCATAATAGCTTTGAACGCTGTCGATAGTGCCCACGAAGCAATCAGTAGCATCATAAGAATAAACTTTTTTGTTCTTAATGCTCTCAAGAAGAATGTTGCGTTGGAACGAAATCTTGTTCTTTGAATGAGCGTTTGTTACCAATTCCTCAAGCAAATACTTTTTGATAAGCACAACATTTGTTGAATAGAAAGCAGTTTCAACATCGGGGTCGATAGAAGCCTCCAAAATTCTGCCGTCATCCGCAACCTTGTCAAAAACAAGAACATTGCTGAATGAAACAGGCTTTTTAGCCTTTACGCCAACGATTGTGATATCTGCTTCGGACTTTTCGTGTGCATCAAACACCTTGTTCAAATCAATGTTCAAGAGGTTATAGCAATCTGCCATAAGCACATATTCCTGTGTTGAATGGTCAAGAAATCCCATATTGCCATAAATAGCATCAATTCTGTTGCCCCACATGGTTACGGAATTGCTTGAATACGGCGGAAGAATGTGCAAGCCGTTTGTCTTGCGTGACAAATCCCACGGTTTGCCTGTGCCGACATGGTCCATAAGTGAATTGAAGTTTGCGTTTGTAACAACGCCGACATTTGTTATTGAGCTTTCAACCATATTTGAAAGCGGAAAGTCGATAAGGCGGTATCTTGCACAAAACGGAACAGAGCCCATTGTTCTCAACTCTGTGAGCGATTCAAGAGTTTCCTCGTGAATATTGGCAAAAATCATACCGAGTACATTTTTTCCGTTCATACTTATACCTCCTCCCCTGATGGAATCATATCTTTTGGTTCAACCTTTTTGCCCTTGGTGATTTTTGCATTTGAACCAACAACTGCAACGCCCCAAGTGGACGGGTCTTCTAAATTTTCAGGAATTGCACCGACCTGTGCATCTTCCTCAATAACTGCATCTTCAGCTACAATTGAATAATATACCTTTGCACCCTTTTTGATTGTTGCGCCCGGCATAATAACAGAAAATCTGACTTCTGCATCTTCTTCAACTGTTACCTTTGATGAAACGACCGAATATTCAACCGTGCCGTCAATATCGCAGCCCTCGGAAATCGATGAGTTTTCGATAGTTGCGTTTTTGCCTATGTAATGAGGCGGTGCGTCAGGTGTTCTGCTGTAAATTCTCCAAGATGTGTCTGAAAGGTCAAGGTCAACATTAGGATTGATAATGTCGAGATTTGCCTCCCAAAGAGAATCGATTGTGCCGACATCCTTCCAATAACCCTTAAACGGATAAGCAAACATACGCTGACCGTCTGCAAGCATATTCGGAATGATATTTTTACCAAAGTCGTTTGCAGAATTTTCGTCTGCCTCGTCCTCGCAAAGATACTTTCTGAGCTTATCCCATGAGAACACATAAACACCCATAGATGCTTTGTTTGACTTCGGCTCGGCAGGTTTCTCTGCAAATTCATAAATCTTGTCGTTTTCGTCTGTTGCAAGAATACCGAAGCGTGAAGCCTCTTCCCACGGAACTTCAAGAACTGCGATTGTGCAATCGGCATCGTTCTTTTTGTGGAACTCAATCATCTTTGAGTAGTCCATCTTATAAATATGGTCGCCCGAAAGGATAACTACATATTTTGGGTCATATTTTTCAATAAAATTGATGTTTTGATAAATAGCATTTGCTGTGCCCTTATACCAAGAAGCACCGCCGATAGCCTCATACGGTGACAAAATATGCACACCGCCGTTGAGTCTGTCCAAATCCCACGGATGACCGTTGCCCAAATAATCATTGAGCACAAGCGGTTGATACTGTGTGAGAACACCAACCGTATAAATACCGCTGTTTACGCAGTTTGAAAGCGGAAAATCAATGATTCGATAATTTCCGCCGTACGGAACAGCAGGCTTTGCCACGCTTTTGGTAAGAACGCCTAAACGACTGCCCTGACCGCCGGCAAGAAGCATAGAAACAACTTCTGTTTTTGACATACTGTAAATCCTCCTATATTATCTCTTTGATTTTTTACTGTTTGGTTTGGAAGCTTTTGCAGGTGTCTGCTTTGACTTTTCCTGCACAGGTTTCTCCTCTTTTACTTCGGTTTTGACTGCCTGCTGTTTTACAGGCTTTGCAACTTCCTTTTCAGCCTTTGACGGCTTATCCTTTTTTACAGGCTGTTTGTCAGCGGTTTTTTTAAGAAACATTGCCGACAAGCCGTGAAGTTTCAAATCAACATGCTGCTCGTAGCCGTGGATGTTGCCTTTTTTAGACTTATATGAGCCAGACATTCTGTGCTTGTCACCGCCGAATTTTTCAAGCGAAGTGTCAAACACAACCTTATATGTTCCGTTCTTCGGAACTCCGATACGGTACGAATCAAAACTGTTTGGCGTCCAATTGAACACGGCGATAAGTTCCTCGCCTTTTTTGTTCATTCTTCTAAAGGCAATTACGCTGTTGCAATTATCCTCGGAAGAAATCCATTGAAATCCGTCCCAGCTGTAATCAATTTCCCAAAGTTCGCTGTGTTCCTTATAGAACTTATTAAGTTCTCTTGAAAATTCCAAAGTTTGTCTGTGCTTGTCATAATCAAGAAGAAGCCAATCAAGTCCCTGCTTGTAGTTCCATTCGATGAACTGACCGAACTCACCGCCCATAAACAAGAGCTTTTTGCCCGGATGAGCCATCATATATGCAAGGAACAGCCTCAAACCGTCAAACTTCATATCATAGTCGCCCGGCATTTTGTTCAAAAGACTTGCCTTGCCGTGAACAACCTCATCGTGAGATACAGGCAAAACAAAGTTTTCGCTGAACGCATAGAAAAAGCTGAATGTAATGCAATTGTGATTGCCTTTTCTGAACAACGGGTCAAGCGATGTGTAGCGAAGCATATCGTTCATCCAACCCATATTCCACTTGAAATTGAAACCGAGTCCGCCCTCTGACGGAGGCATTGTAATCATCGGCCAAGCGGTGCTTTCCTCGGCAATCATCATCGAACCCGGATGATTCGAAAGAATGGTTGAATTGAGCTGACGGAAGAAATCGACAGCTTCAAGATTTTCTCTTCCGCCGTTCTTGTTCGGTGTCCACTCGCCGTCTTTTCTGCAATAATCAAGATAAAGCATAGAGGCAACGGCATCAACACGAATTCCGTCAAAATGGAATTCCTCAATCCAATAATTAGCAGATGAAATAAGGAAGGACTTAACCTCTTTCTTGGCATAGTCGAACACTCTTGTGCCCCATTCCTTATGCTCACCTTTTTTCATATCGCTGTATTCATAACAGCAAGTGCCGTCGAATTCGTAAAGTCCAAAGGCATCCTTTGGGAAGTGAGCAGGCACCCAGTCGAGAATAACGCCTATTCCCTCCTTGTGGCAAGTGTCTACAAAATATTTCAAATCCTCAGGAAGTCCATAGCGTGAAGTTGCGGCAAAATAGCCTGTAACCTGATAACCCCAAGAGCCGTCAAACGGATATTCCATAATCGGGAGCATCTCAATGTGAGTGTAGCCCATATCTTTTACATAAGGAACAAGCTGCTCGGCAAGTTCACGATAAGTCAGGAAGTTTCCGTCATCGTGCATTTTCCACGAGCCCATATGAACCTCGTAGATATTAACAGGCTTTTCCAAAATATTCTGTCGGCTTTTGTCAAGTTGCCATTTGGAATCTTTCCACTTGTAATTTGCAAGTTCATAAACCTTTGAGCCTGTGCCCGGACGGGTTTCCTGATGAACTGCATAAGGGTCAGCCTTGAGCAAGGTTGTGCCCGTGCAAGTTTTGATTGCATATTTATAGCAGTCATATACTTTTACATTATCTACAATCGCTTCCCAAATTCCAGGAGAAATTTCAACGCATTTGTTTGCATTTTCATTCCAAGAATTAAAATCGCCCACAACGGACACACCCTGTGCATTAGGTGCCCAAACTCTAAAAGCCACCTTGCTTTCGTCAATTCTGTGATTGCCGAAAAATTCATAAGCTTTGTAGTTAGTTCCGTCATGAAAAAGATATACAGGAAGCTGATATTCTTCTTTCAATTTTTTCATAGAAATTCCTTTCGTTAACAAATACTAAACAACAAAAAGGGTACACTTTCCCCACTTTGAATATTCTACAGAATAATAATAACACTATTACAAA
>CABQCC010000071.1 GCA_902462495.1 uncultured Eubacterium sp.
TTGTATAGCAAGTATAACCCAGTTCCCGACAAAGTACGACCCTCTCCTCAATCCGGAAAATAACAGACAGCGTCAGCTTCGTGTTCTTAAGAAAATGCTTGAAAAAGGATTTATTTCTCAACAAGAATATGACGAAGCTGTTGCATATAAAATGGTGTTTACTAATTCTCCCGATTATAAGGGCAGTCAAATCAAAAAGTCTGCTTCTGAGAAAAAACAGGCAGAAAAAGTTAATTCTTACTACACCGACTATGTAATCGACCAGGTAATCAACGACCTTCAAAATTCAGGCTACAGCGCTAAGAAAGCAAAGAAACTCATTTACGGCGGCGGATTGAAAATTTATTCTGCTATTGATTTTGATGTTCAAAACGCTATCGAGGATGTATATGAAAATTATAGAAAGATGCCTGACGAAACAGTACAAGGTGCTTGCGTAATTATGGATTATCACGGCAGAATTCTCGGTATTGTCGGTGGAACAGGCAAGAAAAAGGCAAACCGTGTGCTTAACCGTGCATGGCAGTCAAAGCGTCAACCGGGTTCTGTTATCAAACCTCTTGCCGTATATGGCCCTGCACTTGAAAAGACTTTGCAGGACGGCGACACAAATGTTTATTGGTCAACTCCGACTAAGGACGCTCCGCTTACAAAGATTGACGGCAAACCGTGGCCGACAAATGAGGGTGGCTCATATTCGGGTCAAACAATCACAGTTCAAAAGGGTCTTGCTCTTTCAAAGAATACAATTTCCGCAAGAACACTTGACAAAATCGGAACAACTTATTCATATGAATTCCTTACAAATAAGTTCCACCTTTCAACTCTTACCGTTCAGGACTGTGATCTTGCTCCTCTGGCAACAGGCTCAATGACTTATGGTGTAACCGTACTTGAAATGACAGCCGCTTATCAAGCATTTGGCAATGGCGGTTATTATTACGAGGGCTATAGCTATTATAAAATTGAAGATGCTCAGGGCAATGTTATTCTTGAAAAGAATCCTGAAAAAGACAAGGAAGTTGCTTTGTCCGAGAATACTTCTTGGGTTATGAACAAGATGCTTCAAACAGTTATGACAGAGGGTACAGGTCGTTCGTATAAGATTGACGGTGTTGAGTGTTTCGGTAAAACAGGTACAACAACAGGTTCAAACGACCGTTGGTTCTTTGGCGGTACTCCTGAATATATCGGTGGTGTTTGGTATGGATACGATAAGAACAAGGAAGTTGTTTATCGTCTTTCCGCAAACCCATCAGGTACAATTTGGAACACCATTATGAAAGAAATCTATGAGAAGAAGGGAAAGAATGTTAAGAAATTCCCAGAATGTGACGGAATTGTTCACAAGGAATATTCTTCAAACGGACTTATTCGCAGCGGAACAGGCAGATGGGGCTGGTTTGATGTAAACAACTTGCCAAAAACCGCCTCAAACGATTATTTGAGCGACTATGATTCGGATAATTCATACAGTAGATCATATTCCACAACAAAGCGCAGGGAAGATTATACCGAAGATAATTCCGATGACGATTCAAATGACGACATCGAAAATCCTGATGAGAATCCCGATGATTCAAAGGATGATGAATCAGGGGATAATTCAGACGAAAATTAATATTAAAAATAATAGGAAAATCAAATTTGGTTTTCCTATTATTAATGAGGAAATATGAAAATAATGTCGATTGATTACGGAGATGTCAGAACAGGTGTTGCGATATCTGACATAAGAGGAATTCTTGCATCTCCGCTTTGCGTTATAAAAGAAAGCTATCAACCGAAGCTTGTTGATAAAATAATAGAACTTATCGGTGAGAATAAAGCTGAAAAAGTTGTTATCGGTCTGCCGAGAAATATGGACGGCACCTACGGTTACCGTTGTGATGAATGCAAATCGCTCGGTAATGCAATAGCTGAAAAATCCGATGTTGAAATTGCATTTGAAGATGAACGACTCACAACGGTTATGGCTCATAACATTTTGTCGGATAACAATGTTCGTGGTGCAAAGAGAAAACAAACTGTTGACGCTGTGTCGGCGGTTATGATTCTTCAAAGCTATCTTGATAAAAACAAGTAATTTTATATAAAGCTTCGCCGTATTTTTATATGGTGATAGTTTGAAATTTAAACTTTTTGATGTAGAATTTGAAGTCAGCTTTTTGTTTTTCGTAATAATATGCACGGCTTTGATTGCAAATAATTATGATTTTATTTATGTTTTGCTTTTTTCGTCACTTCACGAATTAGGGCATATTGTTTCACTTTATTTGCTTGGCGGAAAGGCTGACAAAATCACAATTTCGTTTTACGGAATCGGATTGAAACACAGTTCCGATTTGCCTGTTTCAAGAGAAATATTGTTCTTGCTTTCGGGCATACTGATAAATTTGCTTTTTGTTATGTTTAATATAAAGCGAGATATAAACCTTGCATTGCTTGTAATTAACGCTTTGCCGATTTATCCGCTTGATATGGGCAGATGTTTAAAGCTTGTGCTTGAAAAATATTTTGATTTTAGAATATCGTATTTTTTTATGTATGTTTTGAGTGCAGTCGCTCTTGTACTGTTGGTCGGATATTCTTTTTATTGCAAAAAGTTTAGTCTGCTGATTATTTCGGCATATTTGGCTTATTGGCTTTTTAGAGGTAATTTATGATAAAAAAAGAAGTAGAAAAAATATTGCAATATGTTCAAAAACCTGCAAGATATTCGGGCGGTGAACTCAATAGCGTAATTAAAGACGTAGACAAGGTTGACATTCGCTATGCGTTTTGTTTTCCTGATATATACGAAATCGGTATGAGTCACCTTGGAATGAAAATTCTTTACGGACTTGTAAATGAGCGTGACGACGCTTGGTGCGAGAGAGTTTTTGCACCCGATATTGATATGGAGGAGCAGATGAGAAAAAACAATGTTCCTCTTTTTGCTCTTGAAAGTGGGGATTATATCAAAGATTTTGATATGATTGGCTTCACTTTGATGTATGAACTTTGCTACACTAATGTGCTCAATATGCTTGATTTGGCAGGTGTTCCGCTGTTTTCTAAGGATAGAACCGAACTTGCACCTATTGTTTGCGTCGGCGGTCCTTGTGCTTGTAATCCTGAACCGATTGCGGATTTTGTTGACATTGTATTTTTGGGTGACGGCGAAGAAAGCACAAATGAAGTTATTGATTTGCTTAAAGAATGTAAGAAAAACGGTGCGACAAAGCAGGAATTTTTGCTTAAAGCAAGGGATATTACAGGCGTGTATGTTCCGTCATTCTATAAAGACAGCTATAACGATGACGGCACTTTAAAAGAACTCGTGCCTATTAATGACGCACCTGAAAAGGTGAAAAAATCTATCGTTTCCGATATGAACAAGTGCTATTATCCAAAGGAATTTGTTGTTCCGTTTATCAGCATTGTTCACGACAGAGCGGTTGAGGAAATTTTCAGAGGTTGTATCAGAGGTTGCCGTTTTTGCCAAGCAGGATTTATTTATCGACCTATCAGAGAAAAAAGTGTTGAAACAATTAATGCCCAAAGTAAGGCACTTATTGACTCAACAGGATATGATGAACTCTCTCTTTGCTCTCTTTCAACTTCCGACCATTCACAGGTTAATGAGATGCTCACTTCTCTTATTGATTGGACTGTTAAGGAGAAAATCAATCTTTCGTTACCAAGTCTTCGAGTTGACAATTTTTCAGATGAATTGGTTGATAAGCTCAACAAGGTCAGAAAAAGCGGACTCACATTTGCTCCCGAAGCCGGAACTCAAAGACTCCGTGATGTAATCAATAAAAATGTCACCGAGGAAGAAGTTATCAAAACTTGTACAAAAGCATTTGATAACGGTTGGACTACCGTTAAATTGTACTTTATGATGGGACTCCCGACTGAAACAATGGACGACATTGAGGGCATCGCAAATCTCGGCATGGAAGTTATCCACGCTTTTTATAAGAATCCTAACCGTCAAAAAGGAACAGGACTTCAGGTGAATATTTCCTGTTCGTCATTTATTCCAAAACCGTTTACTCCGTTCCAATGGGAGCCTGAGGATACTATGGAATCACTTAAGGCTAAGCAGAAGCACTTGCTTGAATCAATCCCGTCAAAGAAGATAAAGGTTTCTTATCACGAAACCCCTACTTCGCTTCTTGAGGGTGTTCTTGCAAGAGGTGACAGACGACTTTCCGCAGTTCTTTATTCAGCGTATAAAAAAGGCTGTAAATTTGATTCGTGGGATGAACATTTCAAATTTGACGCTTGGATGGAAGCTTTTGAGGAAAACAATCTTGACCCGTATTTTTACACGCACCGCAGAAGAGAGTTCAGCGAGGTGTTGCCTTGGGATCATCTTGACTACGGCATCAGCAGAAAATTCCTTGAAAGAGAAAATATGAAAGCACACGAAAATAAAACTACACCGCATTGCAGAATTCAATGTGCCGGTTGCGGAGCAAACAGACTGAACGGAGGTCATTGTGATGCGAGAGGTTAGACTTAGATTTTCAAAAACAGGACAGGCTAAATATATCAGCCACCTTGACACAAACAGAGTGTTTTCTCGTGCACTTGCAAGAGCAAAGATAAATTTGTGGTACACTCAGGGCTTTAACCCTCGTCCGTATATGAGCTTTTCGCTCCCACTTTCTCTCGGAGTAGAAAGTTATTGTGAAAATGTGGATTTGCGTATTCTTGACGATTTGACCGATGAGGAAATAAAAGAGCGTATGGATAATGCCTTGCCTCTCGGCATCAGAATTGTTGATGTTTACGAGAATTTTATGGATTGCCACGACATAGTTTATAGCGACTATGTGTATAAGTTTGAATTTAAGGACAATGAAACTGCTCTTAAAAAAATTGTTGCTGTGCTTGAATCAGATGAAATCTTGGCTCAGAAAAAGGCAAAACAGGGCAGGAGAAGAATCCTTAAAGAAACCGACATCAAGCAGTTTATAGTAAAATATAATGCTTCGATAAGGGATGATAATATTGTATTAAATATAAGACTTCTTGCAGGACCCGATAAAAATCTTAATCCTACATTGTTGTTTGATACCATTATCAGGCTTATTGATATGGATTATGAGTGGAAAAGCATTGGCAGAATCAGTCTTTTGACAAAAGATTTTAAAGAATATAAATAAAATGCTTGCATTTTGTGCAAACATATGGTAATATATATCAGCATTTATCCGTTGCATATCCCTGCAACGCGTAAGATGTAGCGTTTCGCATTTTAGAAGATGGTCCGCTTTCGTATTGATATGAACATCTCATAAATTATAAAGGAGGAAAATAAAATGGACGCACTTAAGATTATTGCTCAAGACAACATCAAGGCAGAAGTACCAAAGTTCAACATTGGTGACACAGTAAAGGTTTCTGTTAACATCCGTGAAGGTCAAAGAGAGAGAATTCAGAACTTTGAGGGTACTGTAATTGCAAAGAGAGGTTCAGGCATTTCTGAAACATTTACAGTTCGCAGAGTATCATACGGCGTTGGTATTGAGCGTGTATTCCCGGTTCACTCACCTAACGTAGTTGATGTTCAGGTTATCCGTGCCGGTAAGGTTAGAAGAGCTAAGCTCTATTATCTTCGTGATAGAGTTGGTAAGGCTGCTAAGGTTAAGGAAGCACTTAGATAATAACCAAAAATAGTCGTATCGTAGGTTTGCCTGTGATACGGCTTGTTTTTTATTTGAAAATAATTGTGTTTTATTGTATAATACATTAAATATATATGGTAGGTGAATGATATGCCTGAACTGATAAAACAGAATGTGCAGTGGTTTCCGGGGCATATGGCAAAGACAAGACGACTGATAAAAGAGTCGCTCAACCTTGTTGACGGAGTTGTTGAAATCCTTGACGCAAGAGTGCCGTATAGCTCACAAAATCCTGAACTTGACGGAATAATAAAGAATAAACCGAGAATAATTTTGCTCAACAAATGTGATGTTGCAAATCCAACTGCCACATCAATGTGGATAAAGTATTTTGAGGGCAAGGGTGCATATGCCATACCTGTTGATTGTAAGACAGGAAAAGGTCTTAACAAGTTTGACGAGGTTGTAAAAAAGGCTTTGGCAAGAGTTATTGCCAAGAATGAAGAAAAGGGAATGACAGGCAAACCGCTTCGTTTGATGGTTGTCGGTATCCCGAACACGGGTAAGTCCTCATTCATTAATCGAATGGGCAAAAATGCAAAAGCAAAGGTTGCGGACAAAGCGGGTGTTACAAGGCAAAACCAATGGTTTATTGTCGGAAACGGAATTGAGCTTCTCGATACTCCGGGAGTTTTGTGGCCGAAGTTTGACGACCCCGAAGTTGGCGATAAACTTGCTTTTATCGGCTCTGTAAAGGATGAAGTAACCGACAAGGAAACTATCGCTTGCAGATTGCTTGAAAGCCTTGCAAAAACAAATCCGAGCGCTATCGAGGAAAGATATAAAATTTCGGGCGTTGAGGGACTTCAAGGCTGGGAAATCCTTGAAATGATAGGCAAAAAACGAGGCTTTTTGATAAAAGGCGGAGAGATTGATTACGAGCGAGCAGCCGTTATTGTTGCCGATGAATTCAGAGGAGGAAAATTGGGTAGAATTACCCTTGAATTACCGTAATGAAAAAAGAAACAGAACAAATTGATTGGCTCAAATTTGAAAATGAAGCTTATGAAAACGGCTACACCTGTGTTTGCGGTGTTGACGAAGCAGGCAGAGGACCGCTTGCAGGGCCTGTGTTTGCCGCTGCCGTTGTGCTTGGCAGAGGTCAAGTCATCGAGGGCGTAAACGATTCGAAAAAGCTTTCAGAAAAAAAGAGAGAAGCTCTTTTTGATAAGATAAAGGAAGAAGCATTGTGCTATTCTATCGCTTCTGTTGATGAGAAAACCATTGACGAAATCAATATCCTTAATGCAACTTTTCTTGTAATGAAAAAGGCTGTCGATGGACTTGAAATTAAGCCTGATTTTGTAATGATTGACGGCAACAAAACACCTGATTTGGATATTGATTGTGAGGCTGTCGTCAAGGGCGATGCTAATTCTGTGTCTATTGCCGCCGCTTCAATTCTCGCAAAGGTTTCAAGGGATAGATATATGCTTGAAATGGCAGAAAAATATCCTGAATATAAATTTGAAAAACATAAGGGCTACGGCACAAAACTACATTATGAAATGCTTGACGAGTTTGGTGCAAGCGAAATCCACAGGCAAACTTTTTTGAAAACATGGTACGCTAAAAAATGAATAATAAGGGCAGAATTGCGGAAATGAAAGCCGCAAATTATTTAAGAGGAAAAGGCTATTATCTGATTGAACATAGCTATAAATCCCGTTTCGGCGAAATTGACCTGATTTTTGAATATAAGAATTTCATTGTTTTTGTTGAGGTAAAAGCGAGGGGTGAAAACTCCATTGCCCAACCGAGAGAGTT
>CABQCC010000072.1 GCA_902462495.1 uncultured Eubacterium sp.
GGGTGTTGAACTCAAAACAAACATCAAGGACGCTTGGAGAAAGAAGTTTATCCAAGAGAACAAATACAATGTAGGTCTTGATTCAGCAATTTTGATGAACCCACAGACATGGGTTGCTTCAGGACACTTGGGCGGTTTTTCTGACCCGCTTATGGACTGCTGTGAATGTAAAACCCGTCACAGAGCAGACCAAATCATTGAGGACTTTGACGGCACAAATGTTGCAGGCTGGTCAAACGAAGAACTCAGCAACTACATCAAGGAAAAGAACATTCCTTGTCCAAACTGCGGTGCTCACAACTTCACCGACATTCGTCAGTTCAACCTTATGTTCAAGACTTTCCAGGGTGTAACAGAGGACAGCAAGGACGAAATTTATCTCCGTCCTGAAACCGCACAAGGTATCTTTGTTAACTTTTCAAACATCCAAAGAACAACAAGAAGAAAAGTTCCTTTCGGTGTTGCTCAAATCGGCAAGTCATTCAGAAACGAAATTACTCCGGGCAAGTTCATCTTCCGTGTTCGTGAATTTGAGCAAATGGAACTTGAATTTTTCTGCAAGCCGGGTACAGACCTTGAGTGGTTTGAATACTGGAGAGGTTTCTGCAGAGATTGGCTCTACTCACTCAACATCAAGCCTGAAAACCTCAGACTTCGTGACCACGACCCTGAAGAACTTTGCTTCTACTCAAAGGCAACAACCGACTTTGAATACAACTTCCCATTTGGTTGGGGCGAGCTTTGGGGCGTAGCAGACAGAACAGACTACGACCTCACACAGCACATCAAGACTTCGGGCAAGAACCTTGAATACTTTGACGGCACAACAAACGAGAGATACATCCCATATGTTATCGAGCCGTCACTCGGTGTTGAAAGACTCTTCCTTGCAGTTCTTTGCGAAGCATATGACGAAGAAATGCTTGATGAGGAAAAGAACGACAAGAGAATCGTTATGCACTTCCATCCGGCTCTTGCACCGTACAAGTGCGCAGTTCTTCCTCTTTCAAAGAAGCTCAACGAGCAGGCTGAAGAAGTGTTCCAAAACCTTTCAAAGAAGTTTATGGTTGACTATGATGACGCAGGCTCAATCGGCAAGAGATACCGCAGACAGGATGAAATCGGTACTCCGTTCTGCATCACATACGACTTTGAGTCCGTTGAGGACGGTTGCGTAACGGTTCGTGACAGAGATACAATGGAGCAGGTTAGACTTCCTATTTCAGAACTCGAAGCATTCATCGAAGAAAAAATCGCATTCTGACAAATATAACAAAAAGGCTACTTTGGTATTCACGCCAAAATAGCCTTTTTTATGTTTGATTATTTTGTCAACTTCATTCCGTTAGAGAATCTTATTTTCACTTCGGGAGTCCCTTCAACCGATTCGGCAGTTGAATCAAAGCCGTCGGTGTCGTTATAAAGATAAGCACATTTCATTCTACATTCTGTGCCGTATTCATCAATAAGTTTTATATAAACAGCGGAAATTTTCACATCGCTGTCAAAACTTTCGGCATCAACCGAATAAACAGAATCGGATAACTTAATTTTGCATTTTTTGGAATAAACGATTTTTCCGTTCTCATCCTCGGCTTCGAGATAAGCCTTTGTAATTTTCGGACATTCGGAATTTTCTTCCCAATTAATAGGGTTTTCATTAAAAATTATTCTTTCGTTTGTACCTGTCGAATCGATGTCATAATATTGGACTTGATTTATAAAGGCATAATACTCGCCTACCCAATCAACACCCATCTCCTCGGCAGTTACATTTGTGCCGTCATCAACCGAAACTCTCACTGTATTTGCGTGCGAGATTTTAATCGGGATAGTGGCAGAAAACGAGTTACCGCTCAGCTCTGCTTCAACCGTGGTTGTTGGGTCGGTAGATTTCAATGCGTCGGTCACAGCAAACTTTACACTCGTGCCTTTGACATAAGTTTTGGGTGCATAAGTAAAAGTTATTTCAACTTCATCAGGATTGTTCTTGTCCACCTTTGAAAGATAGCAGTCAACATCATTAAGAATACTACTGTCATCATCACTGTCATTTTGATAAATCACCTGCCCCGACGGCAAGCTGTTCACCCTGCTTTGCAGATTTGTGATTGAATTTGACAAATTGACCGTTGCAACAATCAACGCAACAATAAGCACTGTTGATACTGCACCGAATATGATTGTCGTCTTTTTATTTTTAGCTTTGTATTCATCAAACGCCTGCTTCAAATTTTCAAGTTCGGCATTGTCGGACACCGAGGTTTTATAATCGGGCGCAGATGTTCCGAGCAGTTCGTCCATACTGACATCAAAAAGGCTTGCCAAATCAGTTAACTTTTTCAAATCAGGCATAGCCGTACCGTTCTCCCATTTGGAAATAGTCTGACGGGATACATTCATTTTCTCCGCAAGGTATTCCTGTGAAAAGTCCTTTTGCTTTCTAAACGCTCTCAAGTTTTCATCAAACTTCATATAAGCTACCTCCTTTGTTAACCTAATGATAGCAAAAATCAACCGTTTTGACAATCAAAAAACGGTTGAACAATGTAAACTTACGGTTGCAACCAACCTATTCAATCAAAAAACGCACCTGTTTTTTACAGATGCGTTCCGAGCTATTAAACTATTTTACAACTTCAACATCGGTTGCAGAAACGAATTTGTCGCCGTCCTTGGTGTAGGTAACTTTAACCTTGTCGCCCTTGTTGATGAGAAGAACATCCATACAATCGGTCACGGTGATGTAATAATACTTACCCTTAACCTGCAAATAGTAAACCGTGTTGCCGTTATTTACAGAAGTTTTGATGTCCTTAACCTCGCCTGTTACCGTGAGTTTTTGCTCCTGCGGTTTTTCAGGCGCTGTGCTTGACGAAGCGTCACCGTCAACTATTGTTGTTGATTCGTTTTCATCAACCTTATAATCGTCTGCGTCTGCATCTTGGTCAACTTTGTTCTTGTCCTTGAGTGCCGAAATATAGTTTTCAACAGCAGCATTGAGTGCTTTTGATTGTGACTTTTCTGTGTCAAGAACGCCTGTGCCTACGATTGTTTTGTCATCAAGGTTTACAAGTGCATAGCCCTTGACTGTGTAGCCGTCACCGAAAAGTGACATAAAGTAGGTCGGCTGACCCTCAATGTCGAGAAGAATCGGGAATGTTGCCTGATAACGATATTGCTGAACCATATCAACAGCAGAAGCCTGCGCAGAATTCTCCTGTGCACCACCGTTTTTGTAATATCTGAGTTCCTTTGTACGCTGATTGCAAAGAATGAAGCCGAAGTTTGAAGCATCGGACTCGGCAGATGTAACGCCTGTGTAAACCCACACATCATCATCCATAGCAATTATACCGCTTCCGTTTGATGTGATGTTTACATCATTTTGGAAAATGATGGAGTTCCAGAAACCGTTTGAAAGTTTGCCGTGGTAGTTATACTGCTGAATAACCAGATTTTCGTTATAAACAACATCAATCCAGTTGAGAGAGTCATCTGTACGGATTTGACCCATACTGTAGTATTCGCTTTCGCCTGTGAGTGCATCGGTCACGATTGCGCCCTTTACATCGGTGCCACCAAAAAGTCCGATTGTCTTGTCAAGCACAGGAGTAATCCAATACGGATGTGCATTTTCATCAATTTCAAAATTAGGTGCATCAAGCAAAGCGGTCGGATACTGAAATCTCAAATGACGAATGAGTTTTTCGTTGAACAATTCTGTCGGAGAATATTTGATACCGCTTCCGAATTTTTCAACGCAGTTAACAACAGTTACATTTTGGCTGACAAGGTCGGTGAGCATATATGCAGGCAAGCCGTCCTTTGTGTTGTTGAACCACTTGAAAACATTGGCATATTCAAGATACGCAACTCTGACCGGATGATTTTTGTAGTTGATTTGAGTAGAAACATTGGAAACAACATACTGGCTCTTGTATTTTGAAAGAGAACCAAGCTGTTGGTCCGCAAGTACCTTTGATGTGAGAGCGTCAAGGCGAGGAACATCGGTGTAATTAATATCCTTGAAGTCCTCGGAAAAACTGCTTTCCTTAACATCGACAAGTTCGCTGTAGCTCTTTGCACGGAAAAGTGTGCAACCTGCAAGCCAGCCGACACCCATCACGATAAGCATCATAACGACCAAAACAATCGGATAAATCGAGCGCTTTTTGCAATATTCTCGGCGTTCAACTTTCTTATTCGCACCGCAAAGAAAATAGAACGAAGCACAGAAAATCGCAATGAGAGCAAACCAGAATGTATAAAAATCGGTTGATTTGAAATTCATTGCCGGAATAGTCAAATAATAGAGCACGCCGCCCGCAACAACCGTGATAATGAACGAAATCAAAAATTTAAGTCCTGCCTTTGGAGGCTTAACAACGACCTCAACATCACTGCTTGACGGCCACTTGAATTTTGATTTGAAGTTGCCGATTACTTCGTCAGCGTCATAATCCATATTTGGAATTTTATCACTCATAAAAATTCTCCTTTAAAAATAATATAAATATTATACTATATAAGCACCGCATAATCAAGCAAACAATTTTTGAACAAAGCGAAATTCGTTTTTCATCAAAAAACAGCTTCCCCTGCGAACAAGGAAAGCTGTAGTAAACTCGATATTTAATTATCTTCTGTCGCCACGACGATGATTATCTCTTCTTGGCTTGCGAGGAGCTTCTTCAATATCATTTTCAGGTGTCATACCCTCAAGTTCAATCAAAGCATCTCTTCTTGAAAGATTGATTCTGCCCTGGTCGTCAATTTCAATGCACTTAACGATGATTGAATCGCCGACATTTACAACATCCTCAACCTTTTCTGTTCTCTTAACATCAAGGCGAGAAATGTGAACAAGACCTTCCTTGCCCGGAGCAATTTCAACGAAAGCGCCGAAGCTCATAATTCTTGTTACAACACCGTTGTAGAAAGCACCAACCTCAGGGTCGGTTGCGATAAGTTTAACAACGCCTACTGCGCCCTCGCACTTTTCTGCGTCAACGCCTGAAATGAATACTCTGCCGTCTTCTTCAATGTTAATCTTAACTTCGTATTCAGCCTGGATTTCCTGAATAACCTTACCGCCCTTACCGATTACATCGCCAATCTTGTCAGGGTCGATTTGAAGTGTGTACATCTTTGGAGCGTACTTTGAAAGTTCCTTACGAGGCTCGCTGATAACAGGGAGCATAATTTCATCAAGGATGTAATTTCTTGCCTTGTGAGTCTTTGCAAAAGCTTCCTTGATGATTTCAGGAGTAAGGCCGTGTACTTTAAGGTCCATCTGAATTGCTGTGATACCTTTCTTTGTACCTGCAACCTTGAAGTCCATATCACCATAGAAGTCCTCAAGACCCTGAATGTCAACCATTGTCATAAAGTCGCCGTAAACGCCCTCATCACCTGTGATAAGACCGCAAGAAATACCTGCTACAGGAGCTTTAATCGGAACACCTGCTGCCATAAGAGCAAGAGTTGAACCGCAGATTGAACCCTGTGATGTTGAACCGTTTGAAGAAAGAACTTCGGATACAACACGGATTGCATATGGGAACTCATCAACAGACGGAAGAACAGGAACAAGTGCCTTTTCTGCAAGAGCACCGTGACCGATTTCTCTTCTGCCGGGACCTCTTGACGGCTTTGTTTCGCCAACTGAATATGATGGGAAATTGTAGTGATGGATATATCTCTTTTCGGTTTGCTCATCAAGACCGTCAAGGATTTGAGCGTCATTCATAGGGCCGAGTGTTGCAACTGAAAGTACCTGTGTTTGACCTCTTGTGAACATACCTGAACCGTGAACTCTTGAAAGGAGGTCAACTTCAGCATTAAGAGGACGAATTTCGTCAATACCTCTGCCGTCAACTCTCTTGTGCTCATCTTTGAGCCAAGCACGAACAACATGCTTTTGAACAAGATACATAATCTCGTCAATCTTGCCCTCGTTGCCCTCAAAGAGTTCGTCAAATTTCTCGTGAACTGCGTCATAAATAGGAAGAAGAGCCTCATCACGAACATTCTTGTCGTCTGTGTCAAGTGCTTTCTTAACATCCTCAATGCAGAAGTCCTCGATTTGAGCAAGGATTTCAGGATCGGGATCTGATGATTCGTAAGCAAACTTTGGCTTGCCGATTTCATCAACAATGCCCTGAATGAACTTAACAATCTTCTTGTTTTCTTCGTGACCTGCCATAATAGCATCGAACATTTGGTCATCGCTGATTTCGTTACCGCCTGCTTCAATCATAGCAATAAGATCTGCTGTTGAAGCAACTGTAAGAACAAGGTCGCTCTTTGCTCTGTCCTCAAGACCAGGGTTGATAACGATTTGACCGTCAACAAGACCGACATTTACGCCTGAAATAGGGCCGTCCCATGGAATATCCGAAATTGCGATTGCGGCAGATACGCCAATCATAGCTGTGATTTCAGGTGAGCAATCAGGGTCAACAGACATAACTGTTGCAACAACCGAACAGTCGTTTCTCAAATCCTTTGGGAACAAAGGACGGATAGGACGGTCAATGCAACGAGATGTGAGGATAGCTTTTTCGGAAGCTCTGCCCTCTCTTCTCTGGAATGAGCCCGGAATACGACCAACCGAATACATTTTTTCTTCGTAATCTACGCTGAGTGGGAAGAAATCAACGCCCTCTCTCGGCTTTGCCGATGCTGTTACATTACACAAAACCTCTGTTTCGCCATAACGAGCAAGGATTGATGCGTTTGCAAGGCCTGCCATCTTACCTGTTTCAAGAGTAAGCTTTCTGCCGGCAAGCTCTGTTTCCCATACTTTAAAATTCTTGAAAAACATACTTTTACCTCTCTAAATTAATATTTTTATTATATATCAAAAGGAGGGCAATAGTAATAAACTCAAGGCATAAATCTGTGCAATTACACCCTCAATTTACTACTATTGTTTGCTCCTCCTTTGGAATCAAAAACAAACAGGCAAGCGATGCCAAACAGGTATCACTTGCCAACGGATTATTAGTCCTCGTTTTCAGCCATGTTACGCTCAAGAGTGTTACGGATGCCGAGCTTTGCGATAAGTGCACGATATTCGTTAATATCCTTCTTGTAGATGTAAGCAAGAAGGTTTCTTCTGTGACCTACCATCTTGAGAAGGCCTCTGCGTGAGTGATGGTCCTTCTTGTGAACCTTGAGGTGCTCTGTGAGTTCGTTGATTCTCTTTGTGAGAACAGCAACCTGAACCTGTGCAGAACCTGTGTCACCCTCGTGAGTAGCGTATTCAGCCATAATAGCTTGCTTTTCTGCCTGTGTCATAATTAAAATCACCTTTCATAATAATATTTGCATTGCAAAAAACACAGTAGTGGGCTCGGTGTATGTCGTATCCGACTTGCCCATACCGAGTCCGCCGACAAAGCCAATCACACTGCCCTTTGGCAAAGTTT
>CABQCC010000073.1 GCA_902462495.1 uncultured Eubacterium sp.
AAGCTTTTTATTTCCCCCGGTTGAACCGGGGGTTTAATCTTTGCTGAAGAGACAAAAAAATAAAGGCGCATCAATATGATGTGCCTTTTTTGTACCTATTTATAATAATTCTGCAACTTTGTCGCCAATTTGAGAAGTTGTCACAGGTGTGAAGCCGTCCTCGAAAATATCGGGAGTTCTGACAAGAGTGAGTACTGTGTCAACCGCCTTTTCGATTGCGTCGGCAGCCTCTGCTTCGCCGAATGTGTAGCGGAGCATCATTGCACCCGAAAGAATGGTTGCAAGCGGATTTGCCTTGCCCTGACCTGCAATGTCGGGAGCAGAGCCGTGGATTGGCTCGTACAAACCGAATGTGCCCTCTGCAAGAGAAGCGGAAGCAAGCATACCGATTGAACCTGAAATCATCGAAGCCTCATCAGAAAGAATGTCGCCGAAAATGTTTGATGTAACAATGGTGTCAAACTGATTTGGGTTGCGGACAAGTTGCATTGCACAGTTGTCAACATACATATACGAAACCTCAACCTCCGGATAGTCAACCGCAGTTTCTTCCATAACCTTTCTCCAAAGGCGAGAAGAATCAAGCACATTTGCCTTGTCAACGCAGGTCAATCTCTTTTCACGCTTCATTGCGTATTCAAAACCTGCTTTGACGATTCGCTTAATTTCAGGATAAGTATATCTTTCGGTATCGTAAGCACCGACAACGCCGTTTTCCTCATAAGTTCCACGGTCGCCGAAATAAATACCGCCTGTGAGTTCACGAACAATGAGAATATCCAAGCCGTCACCGATGATTTCCTCTTTTATCGGAGAAGCACTCTTGAGCGGAGCAAAAATCTTTGCAGGGCGAAGATTTGCGAAAAGTCCCAAATCCTCTCTGATTGAAAGAAGTCCCTTTTCAGGACGGTTACTGCCCGGCTGGTCATCCCACTTTGGACCGCCGACAGCACCCAAAAGCACTGCCTGCGAAGCCTTGCACGCATCTGCTGTTTCTTGCGGATAAGGAACGCCCGTTGCGTCAATGGCACAACCGCCCAAAAGTTGATAGTTGTAATTGAACTTGAAGCCGAATTTTTCGCCTGCCTTGTTCAAAACTTTGATAGCCTCGTCAACGATTTCAGGGCCGATTCCGTCACCCCTCAACACAGTAATATTATATTCGTTCATAGCATTGTCCTCCAAAATATTATGTCATCAGCAAACATCAAAGATGCCCGGCATAGTGTCGTCACGCTGTGTGTCCGGTTGATCACGGTTGATTGCACAAATAACGCCTTTCATACAAGCGTAGCCGATATTGTGGCTCACGCCGATACCGAAAATCGTCTTGCCCTGCGGAGTTTTGAGCTGAATGTAGCTGATAGCCTTTGAATCCGAGCCGACTGCAATTGCGTGCTCGTCATAATCAATAAATTCATACTCACGAAGCGGTGTTTTGTTCATAGCGTCGCAGAACGCACCGACAGGACCGTTTCCGAAGCCGTCAATCTGCACAGGTGCTTCGTCCTTGTATTTAAGCGCACCGCTGAAATGAACGGTTGTAAGTGCATCGTCCTCGTTTTTCTCTTCCGTAATCTTGTAATTAACAAGCCTGTAAGGGCCGTTGACATTTCTGTATTCCTTTTGGAAAAGGTCGAAAACCTCGTCTGCGGTGAGTTCCTTGCCCTTTTCTTCGCAAGCATTTTGAACAACCGCACCAAATTCAGGATGCATAGCCTTTGGCATCTTGATTCCGTAATTGTTGGCAAGAATAAAGGCTGTTCCGCCCTTGCCCGACTGCGAATTTATGCGGATAATCGGCTCGTATTCTCTGCCGACATCTGCCGGGTCGATTGGAAGATACGGCACTTCCCACATATCGCTGTGGCTCTCCTCCATATACATTTTGCCCTTGTTGATTGCGTCCTGATGTGAGCCCGAAAATGCTGTGAACACAAGTTCGCCTGCATACGGATGACGAGGCGGAACGCTCATCTTTGTGCAACGCTCGTAAACCTCTTTAATCTTTTTGATGTCGTGGAAATCAAGCTGTGGGTCAACGCCCTGTGTCCACATATTGAGCGCAAGAGTGACAATGTCAACATTGCCCGTTCTCTCGCCGTTGCCGAACAATGTGCCCTCGATTCTGTCTGCACCCGCAAGCAAACCAAGCTCGGCAGCCGCAACGCCTGTTCCTCGGTCGTTGTGAGGATGAAGCGAAATGATGGCCGCATCTCTGTTTGGCAAATGACGGCAAAAATACTCGATTTGGTCTGCGTAGCCGTTCGGTGTTGAGCCTTCAACGGTTGACGGAAGATTGAGGATAATCGGATTCTCCTTTGTGATGTGAAGTTCCTCCATCACTCGCCTGCAAATCTCAACCGCATTGTCCATCTCTGTTCCGCTGAACGATTCAGGCGAATATTCAAAGCGAATGTTGGTGTCGGGATTTTTCTTTTTCTCCTCCTCGGTCAACTCATAAATGAGTTGCGCACCCTTAACCGCAATGTCAATCACGCCGTCCATATCGGTCTTGAAAACAACCTTTCTCTGCAAGGTCGATGTTGAATTGTAGAAGTGAACGATTACATTTTTTGCGCCGTGGATAGCCTCAAAAGTCTTTTTGATGAGGTGCGGTCTTGCCTGCACAAGCACCTGAATTGTCACATCATCGGGAATGTATCCGCCGTCAATGAGTGTACGCAAAATTTCGTATTCCGTTTCGCTTGCCGATGGGAATCCGACCTCAATTTCTTTGATTCCGACATCAAGAATTGTCTTGAAGAATTCAAGTTTTTCCTCCAAATTCATTGGGTCAACAAGCGCCTGATTGCCGTCACGCATATCAACCGAACACCAAATCGGTGCTTTTGTGATTTGCTTGCTCGGCCAAGTTCTGTCAGGGATGTCAATCGGCTTGAAGCCAAAATACTTTTCGTAACCTTTTTTCATAATAAAAATCTCCTTTCATTTGGTGCAAAGGAATATAAAAAAGCCCCTACACTCAAAGTATAGGGGCGTAAAATACGCGGTACCACCCTATTTCAGCAGCTAAAAACTGCCCTTTAGCATCAAACAATGCCTCAGCCTATAACGAAGCTACTCGGACAACCCTATTAATCTCTATTCAGGTCATCGACTCCACAGAGAGCTATACATCATTTGCCATCCGCCGATTCACACCAACCATCGACTCTCTGAAGCAAGCAAACAATCTTTTTCTGCTTCCACATCTTTAAGGGTACTGTTAAATTTTCAGTAATATTATTATAACAAATTGATATGATTTGTCAAGAGAAATATTTAATGTTTAAATTATTTCTCGCAGAGTGCGCCGTCATCGGTACACCGCTTAATTTTTACCCGTAGGAGCAAACTGCGTTCGCCTAAGCTTATAAAACAACAAAGAGGCGAACACAGTTCGCCCCTACGATAATCTTAAAGCCTTTAAATTTTTGAATAGCCGTAGCCGTTGCTGATTGCGTCAACAGGGATTCCCTTTTGGCAGAACGGACAATCGTGCGACGGATAAGAAATATATCCCGGAATGTCTTTTTCGGTGAACAATGCGTTTACAGGAACATTTGAAATGCGAGCCTGCATTGAGAACGCAGCGGAAATGCCTGCAACCTTGCCACCGTAATATGCCACACTTTCCATGGCACGCTCAATGGTTCTGCCCGAAGTGATACAAGAAATGAGGAGCAAAACATTTTTGCCAAAAATCATTCTGCGAAGATTATCTCTGAAAATCAAATTGCCTGCCGCATCGTATTCGCTGCCGACAACAAAAACGGTTTGCTCGGGATTCGGTGCCATCATAGACGGATTGGAAAGTTCCCTTGCCAAATAAGCGCCGAGTGCCTGAGTTTCGTACAGGCAAAGAACGGTATCAACCTGAATTCCGTTTGTGTTGTAGTATTCTGCCATAAGCTTTGCCGCATCAACGGAAACATTAAGATTGTGCTTGATGTCGGAAGTGCCGACATAATAATTTATGTGATTGTTTGCAGAGATAAAGTGTCCCGGCATAACATGAATAAACACATTTTCATTTTTAGGATTGGTTATTGTGTATACATTGTTCATAAAAAATATCCCCTTTTTCTTTCATTTTACACTAAAGTGCTGTACATTGCAAGAGGAAATGCGAGTTTTTTTATGCAAAATATATAATATTTATCGGCAAACCCCCACCGTCGGAGATTATATTGAACCCCACCGTCTGCATATAAAATGCAGACACCTCCCCTTATAAATAAGAGGAGGCTCTGTAGGTTGACTCCCCTTGCAGAGCAAGAGGAGAAATATTTTTTGTTTTAGAGAGGAATGTCCCCTCCCTGGTCCGAAGCAGATTGAAGTGAAAATGTTCCTAAATTGAAAGGACTAACATCGCCACCTAAATCATATCCGCCTGATGTTGTAATAACATCAGCATTCATAAACTTTACCACATTAATTTCAGGTGATTCAAATTTTTTCATTATTCAATTCCTCCTTAAATTAAAGTGTTGAAAGGTCAACAGTAACAAAATCAGACATTTTTGTTTCTTCTGTTTCGCCTTGTTTATATGTTACATAAGCAGCTGCGGTAACTTTTTTAATGGTTGCAGGTGCTTTAACATTAGCTGAATACTCGTTTCTCTTTGACTTCTCTTTGATTGAGAACTTCTTAACAGAGCCGTCGTCAAACTTAATTGCAACACCCCAAGAAACTGCTTTTGCATCAGCAGGAAGACTGAACTTGCAGTTATATACTGCTGTGTTCTCGCCGTCTTTCTTGGTTGCAAATGAACCCATTACAGCAACATTAGCTTCTACTGCTCCTGTGTATTCCTTAACATAGATGTGCTTTCTCTGTGGTGTGTAGAAATCTACACCGTCAAGTGCTACAAGAAGTTTATCATTTTCATCATAAAGAGCATATTTAGTGTTCTTGTCAGCACCAAAGAGATATACATAGCTATTGTAAGTATATGCTTTTTCTTTACCGTTGAAGTGAACAATGCACTTGTCATTTTCAGCCTGTGTGCAAGTGTAAACAGCTTTTACGGTGTATTCCTTGCCGTCGCTTGTTTTAGAAACATCCCAGTTTTTAAATTCGTAGAACGGAACTTTCGGAGCTTCAACTCCGCTTGTGTCAGGAGTTTGATTTTCGGCAACATATTTGATTGCAATAATCTGATTGTGTCTGCCGAGGAAAGTAACCTTTGATGAATTTGTTGTAGCTTCTTCGCCTGAAAGGTAAGCTTCAATCTTTGTATCTTCTGTGATTACAACAGAAACTGCTTGGTCAAGTGTATTGAGGCGGGTCTTTGTTTTACCGCCATTTGTGTATACAATCCAACCTTTTACATTTGCACCTGCGTTAGCCGGGAAAGGCTCGCCGTAATTTACTGTTGTCGCAGGTTCTTCAACCTTTGAGCCGTCTGTACCAATCTTAACAAATTCAACAGTGAACTTTGTCTGAACAAGATTGCTGATTGCTGTCAAAAGTCTTGTTGTCAAAGCTTCAAGTTGAGCTTGAGTTTTTACATTTTCTCTTTCAGTCTTTACAGAAGCAATTTCAGTTTTCAAAGCATTGATTGACTCTGTTGTGTACTTGCCGTCAGTATTCTTTGCTTTTTCCTCTGCTTCTGTAAGAGCAGAGTCATATGCCTCTGTGTTGAGTTTAATAACCTTTGTAAGTTTTGTTGTTGCAGTAGTGAGATAATGGTCAACTACATCCTTAATGGCATTTCCTGCATCTTGAACTGCTTTCTCAACATTAGTTGAATAAGCATAGCTGTTTGGGTTTAAAGTCATTACTTTGTATGCAGCCTGATAGAATGCATTAAGGTCAGCTTCAGCATAATTTTCTTCACCGTTTGCCTTAATATCTGCATAAACATCTTTCATTGCACTGATTTTTTCAGCAATCGGCTTGTAGTTTACAACATAAACCGTTTTATTTTCTTCGTAAGTTACGCCTTGAAGTAACTGATTTTGTAATGTATCTGTTTTTGTTCCAGATCCAAAACTCCAATAACTATAATAATAATCAAGTCTTATGTCAAAAGAAATGCTGTCATATTTATCATAATACTGAAAAACATTACCCTCGCCTTGATTGAGATATACTTTGTTTCTAAAATCACGAGAAGTATTTTTACTCATCACAGCATAGCCCATTGAACTTCCTGTTGTAGTATTATTATAGTTAATATCACCGCTTGCTGTTATACCACCATTTTTTGCAGTATAAGTATGCCAATCACTACACTCCACCCAATTATCTTTTGTTTGGAATCCGTTTGTCGTAGTTGCAATATAGTCATATTCTCTTTTAGCTGTACCGGAATAATTTGTCAAACCCTGTTCCTCAAATGTAACAGGAAAATAAGCAGGAGTTGTTGTATTAAGCAAAACAACGTCCTTATATCCCATAAACTTATACTTTTGACCATCGCTGTTTTTATAAGTTTTTGACACATAATTGCTTGTATCAGAATATTCCGGACTTACATAAAGAGCATTTGCAACTTCCGGATTTCCATACCAATTAGTTGTTGGTGCACTTGCTGTTCCTGTATAGCCTGTAAATGATTCAATATTTGACTTAACATAAGTCTTTTCTGGTGAATCGGCAGCTTGTGCTGTCAATGTCGCAAACGGCATTGATGAAATTGCCATTACGCCTGCGATTAAGCCTGCGATTGTTTTTTTAACAAATTTTTTCATAATCATCCTCCATTTTATAGATTTGCGGTGACAACGATGAAACCGCATAAATATTGAAAAATAAATTATAATTTTGATTGTTCCCGAATGACAGCCGCACCGCCAAACAAAGAAACAACCAACGAATGCCCGAAGCCAAAAAACAAAACTCCGTGGCACAAAATGCTTTGCCTCAGCAAAATCATTTTCCACACCTGACCTGTGGGTTCCCCCGTGCGTGTGCTATATAAGCACAGAATTTTACTAACTAGGATTTTACCACAATTATACATACATTTCAACCATTTTTTGTTGGAAAAAATGATAAATTATCACAAAATAGGAAGCAAATTTTTGTTTACATTAACAAACGCTTAATACACAGACGAAAAACGAGTGTTTGGTTGCTTTTGTTTTTTGCAAACAACCCGCATTTTGTGTTATTGTTCAGCCTCATAAATATTAAACACCACGGTTTTGCAATCAACATTTCACGCCGATTTTCTGCACTTCAAGCAAAAAATTACCTTTTTAGTTTGGTTAACCCCTCAGTCGTGCATTAAATTGAACCCCTC
>CABQCC010000074.1 GCA_902462495.1 uncultured Eubacterium sp.
ATTATCTTAATCGGGTTCCTTACTTTTTCGTCGTTGTTTAATTTTCAAGGTCCTTGCTGTCTGTTGTTCTCGTTGACAGCCTATATATAATACCACAGTGTCTTGCGTTTGTCAAGAACTTTTTTCAACTTTTTTAAAAAGTTTTTTGTGGTAACCATGTCGGCGTCGACCTATCTTTGCGGGAGGCTGCCCTCCAACTATTTTCGGCACGCATGAGCTTAACTACCGTGTTCGGTATGGGAACGGGTGGACCCTCAGCGTAATAAACACCGACTATATGTAACGGTCACTTGCGCTTCCGTCATTTGGTAATGTGAATTCTATCATAATTTAATAGAGATGTCAAGGACTATTTTGATATTTTTTTCAAGTTGTTTTTTCTGTAAATTTGATGTTACTTTTGTTACTAAAATGCAACACCCTTATATATTGTATACTTTGGTTGTACAAGCAGTTGTGGCACATAATATATTGATGTGCACAGTTTTGCCATATATAATAGGTATAAATATATAGGGGTGCAAAAATATTTTTTTATTATCTGTAAATTATGACAAAAGCATACGGTCGTTATCGAGATTTTCGCCGACGGAAATCTTGAATTTTTCGAGAAGATCGGGAACGGTAAGTCCTGAGCGCTCCTCATTTGCGACATCATAAACAACTCTGCCCTTGTCCATCATAATTGTGCGATTGCCAAGATCAAGTGCCGACTGCATATTGTGAGTAATCATCAGACAAGTAATTTTGTTCTCGGCAACAATTTGGTTTGTGAGAGTGAGCACCTTTTCTGCCGTGCCCGGGTCGAGAGCCGCCGTGTGCTCATCGAGTAGCAAAATCTTTGGCGGATTGATGGTTGCCATCATAAGAGTGAGCGCCTGACGCTGACCGCCCGAAAGAAGTCCGACAGGCGAGTTCATTCTGTCTTCAAGCCCCATACCCAAAAGAGCGAGTTTTTCCCTAAACAACTTTTTATCTTTTTTTGAAATTGTGCTGAGCCAACCGCCGTGACCTGCTGCAAGTGCGAGATTTTCCTCAATGCTCATACCCGGTGCACTGCCTTTCATCGGGTCTTGGAAAAGTCTGCCGATAAAACGAGCACGCTTGTGTTCGGGCATAGCGGTGATGTCGTTGCCCTCAAGCAAAATTCTGCCAGCATCGGTGAGATATGTTCCTGCAATAGCGTTGAACAATGTTGATTTGCCTGCACCGTTAGCACCGATAATTGTGATAAAATCGCCCTGATTTACTTCAAGGGAAAGATTATTAAGTGCAACCTTTTCATCGGGTGTGCCCTTGAAAAACACCATTTTTACATCTGACAATGTGAGCATTATTGCACCTTCTTTCCTACACGAACCTTTGCTTTTCTGATATATTCGGGAAGCTTTGTTTTAAGATACGGTCCTGCAATTGCGATGATTACGATAATCGAGGATACGAATTTGAGCATAAACGGAGGCATATGGAGTCCGATTGCGATTTGATATACCAAACGGAACACAATTGCACCGAGAACCGCACCGATTGCACGAAGCGGAATTTTGCCTCGTCTGACAAACACTCCGCCGATAAGAAGTGAAGCAAGAGCAACGGTTACCATACCTGTGCCGATGTTGATTTCTGCCTGCTTTTGAGCCTGTGCGAGCAAACAACCCGAAAGTGCGGTGAATGAGTTTGCAATGCAAAGTCCGATAATCGTGGTGACAATCGGATTGATTGATGACGACTTGACCATATCAGGATTGTTGCCTGTTGCACGGATGGAAAGTCCGAGCTTTGTCTTGAGGAAAAGTGACAGGAAAAGCACAACAAAAAATACTGCCAAAAATGCAATAATAAGTGTTTGCTTGCCCTCAAATGCCGTGCCCTCAAGCTTTGCTTTAAGGAGCGAGAACACAGTCTCGCTGCTGTTGAGATTGAGCAATGACGACTTTTTCATAACCGCAATATTGATTGAGTACAGCCCCGTATTTACAACGATACCTGCAAGCAAGCTGTCTATACCGAGAACGGTTTGCAAAATTGCTGTGATAAATCCCGAAGCAACTCCGGCAAGCATTGCAAGCGGAATTGACAAAAGCGGGTGACCATTGAGCGCAACGATTGCGCCGACTGCCGCACCGAATGTGAAGCAACCGTCTGTTGAAAGGTCGCAGACATTGAGCATTGTGTAGCTGAGGAACAAAGCAAGCACCGTGAGCGAGCTGATTAAACCAAGTTCCAAAACGGTTTGCATTTGTCCTGCATCGAATATTGAAGCTAAAGTTGACATTGTTTTCACCATTGTCTTTCATAAATTTCACAGGCGAACACAGTTCGCCCCTACGATATCGAGAATTATGAGCACCCTGCGATTTGCAAGGTGCCAAAAATTTGTTTAATTAACTATTATCAGAAGCTTTCTGCTGTTGTGATTTCCTTAATCTCTGTGCAGAACGGATTTGACTTTGTCTTTACATCATCAAGTTTGTAGCCAAGAGTTGAGCAAATTTCTGTGTTGATTGTTGCTGTGCCGTTGTCGAAGAATTTTACAGGATATGTTGCAGGGTCTTTGCCGTTTACAAGAATATCGGAAACCATATCTGCTGTTTGCTGACCGAGAGCAACATAGTCAACACCATAGCCGAGGAATGCACCGTTAAGTGCGAATGAATCGGCGCCTGTGAAGTGAGGGATGCCTGCCTTTGCAAGATCTTCGTAGATTGAAAGCTCTGCTGTCATAATTGTGTTGTCGGTTGGAGTGAATACTGCATCGCACTTGTCGTTGATGATTGTTGAAACAGCCTGCTGAACTTCTGTTACATTTGTGCCTGTGTATTCCTTGTATGAAACGCCCTTCTTTTCAAGATATTTCTTTGCGTTTTCGATAGGTGTCTTTGATGAATCCTGACTCATATCATAAAGAAGTGCGATGTTGTTTGCCTTTTCGTTGTTTGCAAAAATCAAGTCCATAATTGCGTCTGTGTTGAGGTAATCGGATGTGCCGGTTACATTTGCACCCGGAGCATTGTCGTCTGCTACCAAGCCTGCACCTACAGGGTCTGAAACTGCTGCGAACACAACAGGGATTTTGTTGTCCTCGGTTGCTGCCTGCATTGCAACTGCAACAGGTGTGGCAACGCCTACCATAAGGTCAACGCCGGTTGAAATATAGTTTGAAATGATTTGGTTCATAACCGAAGCGTCTGCGTTGCAGTTTTCTACGGTTACATCAAAAGTTACATTTTTTTCTTCGCCGAGTGAAGTGAGTTGTGACTGAATGCTCTCAACGATTTGATTGAGCGAAGCGTCGTCTACATAGTTGCAAATACCTACCTTGTAAGTGGTCTTTGCGTCTGATTCTGTTTTGCTGTCTGTTGCCTTTTTACTGCAAGCTGCAAAAGCGAAGATGATTGAAATTGCTGTGATTACTGCGATGATTTTCTTAAACTTTTTCATAATAATTTCCTTTCAATGTTAAATGTTAAAAAATGTGATAGATGGATGTTAAATAATATGTAAAAAGTTTACTGTCGCCATCGTTCTTTCAAAATAAACATTGCCGCAAATCTCCTTTTGATAAATAAAAAAACTCTCGTCCTGACATTTCTGTCGGGACAAGAGTGATAATCTGACTCCTGCGGTGCCACCCGTCTTGACACATATACTGCGCCCACTTTGCACGTACTGTCATACGCAGACTGTTGTTAACGAAGTGCCTGCTCCGTCTTGCCTACTGAAATTTCGGCTCGCCCTCAAAAGCCCATTCGGTTCTCCCCTTACCTATCGCCATTCCACCATCGGCGACTCTCTGAAAAGCGGTAAAAAACTTACTTACTCTTTCTCATCGGTTTACTTAACATTAGCACAACAAAACTCATTTGTCAACAATTTTTTGAAAAAATTTTCTGCTATTCAAGTTTGCCGGCGGTGTTGAACGGATAATACCTGAACATAACTTTGCCGACGAACTTGTCACGAGATACAAAATTTGTTGTTGTCCAATATCGTGAATCAACGGAATTGTCACGGTTGTCGCCCATTACAAAATAGCTGTCCTCCGGAACAACGAATGTTCCGTTATAACTATCTTTGTTTTCGGGTGCAACAAAATCGTCACGCAGTTTCATTGTTTTGCCGTCTGCACCTGTGACATAAACCGTGCCGTCAACAATATTAACCGTTTCGCCCGGAAGTCCGATGATACGCTTGACGAAAAGTTCTTTTTCGTTATCGGGATATTTGAATATTGCAATGTCAAATCTTTCAGGGTCGTTGAACTTATATTCAAGTCGGCTTGCGATAACACGGTCGCCCTTTTGGATAGTTTCAAGCATTGAGCCTGTCGGAATTACGGCATTTGCGAATACGCAATATTTAAGTATCATCGCAACAACAAGTGCAATAACGATAGGTGCGATAAATTCGAGGAACTCACGCAGTTTGGATTTTGGGGTTTCTTCCTCCTTAACCTCGGTTTCTGCTGATGTTTTTACTTTTTTGCTCATAATTATCTTTCCTTAGCAATTTTAAAAATCATAGATTCAAACGGCTTCATAGTAAGCTCCATCTTTGAGTTATAGCTATAAGTTTCGTCTGTTTCCGCAAGAGATTTGCAATAAACATTAAATCTTCTTGCACCTTGAAGGCTCTCCGGTGCACCCATAAGTTTGTTGAGAGTAAGGGTGAGCGAAGTTTCTTCATCGGTCGGGTTGCGAAGTGCGATTACGCCCTCGTCACCGTCCCAAGAAATGTAGCCGTAGATATTATTTTCAACAGGGTCACCGCCGATGAACTGTGCATTTTGGAGAATGTGGTAGTTTGCCTTTTGCCAATTCATAGCAGCCGAAAGACTGCGCCACTTGCTGTCATTCATCATATTGACCGAAAGATGAAGCTCGTTGAGAGCCTGACCTCTGACGGTGCACCAATAAATGTATCTTTCAAACTCCTCATCGGTATAACTTACCTTTGCGGTGTTGCCGTAAATCGGCTCGTGATTATAAAGATTTTTAAGCGGAATTTGAAGTGCACGCTTGCAAAGGCAGTCAAAATATCTGCCGTCACGATAGGTAATTTCCTTGTCAACCTGTGCCTGATTTTCAAGATTTTTGGCAAATCCGATGTCAGCACTGTTTTGCACCCAAATGGAATTAACCCACTGAAGCCACCACGGTGAAACATTGACATAGCAAGTCATATTTATCCAAAGGTTTGGATTTGCGGAGCGAAGCTTGTTGTAAAGCTGAATCCACTTTTGCCACATATCGGTTACAAAATACATATCCTCGTAACCGCCTATTGCATGGTCGTGCTTCGGATTATTGCAAGCTTTCAAGCAGAAACCGTCAAGCTTCCAATAATCAATATCAAACTCGTTTGTGGTTTCAACAAGAAAATCGCCGAGTTTTTCCACATATTTTGATGAAGCAACGCAAATTTCGTGTGATTCTTTGTTAAGATAGCCGTTACCGGCACGCTGATAACGCTTTGCGATTTTATCCGGACGGGTGTATCCGCCTCGAGGACCGAGCCACAAGCCGAACTTTGAACCCATCTCATTACAAAGAGCAGTTACATTTGTGAGCTTGTTAGGGAACTTTTTGTTGAACGACCAGAAACTTGCCTTGACATTCGGCCAGCCGTCATCAACAACATAAGCCGCAAGGTCGGGAGCACCGTATGCCTGAAGTTGTTTGTGAACTTCGGCAAACGAAGTCATAATGTTCTGCTCGGTGATGTCTTTCATATAATCATACCAGCTGTTATACTGAAAACGAAGTGTAGTAGGAACGCTGATTGATTCGATATATTCATAAAAAGCCTTGCGAACCGACGGCAAAGTGTTATCCGAGCCACCGCCCATAACGGTTACAGGGCAAACGAAACCCTTGCCGAGTGCGTGACCGACAAAATATCTGACGGACGCACTGCCGTGAATAATTCTGTTTTCCGTTGCAGGAAATTCGCAGCCAAAGAACAAGCTGTCAATATAAATCGGCTGTCCGAGCATTGACCAAAATGCAGGGATTTCTCCGCCCTCAACAACAGAAACATCAAAATGTGTCTTTGAATTGATGATTCCGACATTTTCAAGCTCAATAAAATCAACAACTCTGTCATCGGTTTGGTCAATGAAAATCTGCTTGCAAACGGTGTTGCCGTCATTGTGCACCCAATATTTGAGAGTGACCTGAAGTCCGTCGGTTTCGGCAAATCTGAAAACAAGCTTGTCGTCCTCATAGTCGCTGTATTCAACAGGCAAACCCTTTGACGAATACTCTCCGCCGTCAACAAAATGAACAACAAATTCGTTGCCGTTGCCGTCAGGAACAAAGCTCATTCCCGAATAAGTATTCTTGATTTGAGAAGCATAAAACTTTCCGTCTGTTATTTTAAACTCTCTTTTGAGTCGGTTACTTGATAATTTAAACATACCTATCCCCTTATATATGTTTATAATATAAATTAATAAAAATCAAAGCTCTTCCTTGATTTCCTCAAGAGCTTTCGCAAGCTGGTCAGGACAGGAAGTACCCTTGAAATTGCAATCAATTCCCTTTAGGTCACCGATAACCTCATCGATTTTTCTGCCCTTAACAAGCGAAGCAATGCCCTTGAGGTTGCCGTTGCATCCACCGACAAAGCTGACCGAATTGATGGTTTGGTCGTTTTCGTTTACATCTATAGTAATCTGTCGTGAGCATACGCCCGACGGAATAAATACTTTTTCCATTTTTAGTATATCTCCTTTTTTATCCAATCATAGATATTATACATTCTCATTCATAATAATTCAATAACAATTCCGCACTTTATTATGAATAATATATAAATTATTTATTCTAAAAACACTTCCCCAAATCAAAAACAGTTCTCATTTTATTGAGAGCCATTTAAGCGTGTAGAAAAAATCTCGGCACACTATACACTATTTGAACAAAAATTGCCACAGCAAAATTATTTTTTTATTCATAATTCCCTGCTTTTTGTACATTTTATCAATTATGTATAGTTCTCATTTGATGTATATACATTTTAATAATCTTATCCAATGAGATTTGTCGCACTTAAAAAATCGACAAAAAATCCGCCCTTCTTCCTGCTTGACTTGATGTTAAAAAACAGTTACAATTAAGATGAAAATTGATGAAAATCCGTACAAAAGGGGGAATAGTATGGGGTTTTTGGAAAACATCTTGGAGGACAGCCCTATAGTCGCCGCCGTCAAGGACGAAGCAGACATCACTTACGGCACAAATAG
>CABQCC010000075.1 GCA_902462495.1 uncultured Eubacterium sp.
GCACCGAATTTTTCGGCACCGCCGGATACAGCAAGCGCCATAGACCGTCTGCTGAAAGTCGGCACCGTTAGGTGAAAACTCTCCGTGACCGTGACCCATATTGCGCACAAAACTTTTGCCCCATGGAGTATCAAGTTCAAAATGATACCAGTAAAGACCGGGAGTATCGGCGACAAAATGAAGTTCCCAATACTCCTTGTCATCACCGCACATACCTGCCCAGAACATAGAGTTGTAGACATTGTTTTCGTTTTCCTTGTGAACACAAAGAGTAGCCCCGCTGCATTTCATTGAGCGAGGTACAATTATGCGGAGCTTTACGGGTTCGTCGGTGGCGATTGCTCGGATTTTTTCTTTATATTCCTTACTGCGAGAATTAAATACCATATTATCACACAACAACTCCCCTTTAGGCTGCCGATAAAGTATCTGAAACACGCCAAAGCAACAATCTAACCCTCTAACGCCTCCCTTGTGTAAAGGGAGGTGGCAACACAAAGTGTTGACGGAGGGATTGTAAAAGTACCGCAAACATCGGATTTGCGGCACTTTTGGCGTTTTTCATTTTTTGCTCAGTCGAGGTACCATCGTACATCTTTCTTCGCAAGAAAACGAAATTCAGAAACTTTCTCAACAGCCTACATATAAGGGGAGCTTTTTAGTTAATTACTTTTTCTTTGATTTTGATTTTGAAGCAGGTTTCTTTGCAGGAGCTTTTGGTGCTTCTTTCTTTGGAGCAACCTTTTTCTCTGCTTTCTTTTCAGCCTTTTTCGGCTCTGCCTTTGCTTCTTTTTCAGGTTCTGCCTTGGTTTCGCTCTTTGAAGCCATAGGATTTGACTTTTTAACTGTCTTTGGAGTTTCCTTTGCAAACTGAACAGGCTTTGTATGCCAAATGTTGTTTGCATAATCCATAATTGAACGGTCGGCAGAGAATATGCCTGCACCCGAAATGTTCATCAAAGACATCTTGACAAACTTTTCTCTGTCGGCATAAGCCTTTGAGATTTCTCTTTGAGCACGCTGATAATCGGTGAAATCTGCAAGTGCCATATATGGGTCGGTATTTACAAGTGAATAGTAAACCTCATCAAACTTCTTGCCGTTTATACCGTTTTGCAAGAATGCCATAGCCTTTGCAAGTGCTTCGTTGTTTTGAATATAGCTCTGTGGGAAGTAGCCTGCCTTTTTGAGTTGTTCAACCTCAGGGGTTTTCATACCGAAGATGTAAATATTATCCTCACCTACAGCATCGTGAATTTCTACATTTGCACCGTCAAGAGTGCCGAGAGTAATAGCACCGTTGAGCATAAGTTTCATATTACCTGTGCCCGATGCCTCTGTGCCTGCAAGAGAAATCTGCTCGCTGATGTCGGCAGCCGGCATAAGCACTTCTGCAAGAGAAACATTGTAATCTTCAAGAAACACAACCTTGAGTTTTCCGTTTACATCAGGGTCATTGTTGATAACATTTGAAAGTGCATCAATAAGCTGAATAAGTTTCTTTGCCATAAAGTAGCCCGGAGCTGCCTTTGAAGCGAAGATATATGTCTTTGGATAATAATCCGCATTTGGATTTTCCTTGAGCATTTGATATTCGGAAATGATGTTGAGAATATTGAGTTGCTGTCTTTTATATTCGTGAAGTCGCTTAACCTGAACATCAAAGATAGAATCAGGGTTAATGTCAACGCCGTTACGCTTTTTGATAATCTTTGCAAAACGAACCTTGTTTTCGTGCTTGATTTCATCAAGTTTTACAAGAACTTTTTTGTCGTCCTTGAACTGACGGAGTTTTTCGAGTTCATCACTCTTTGTGATAAATCCGTCACCGATGAGAGAAGTGAGATATTCTGTAAGCGCAGGGTTTGACTGGCAAATCCAACGGCGGAATGCAATGCCGTTTGTTACATTGCAGAACTTTTCAGGAGTGAGGTTATAGAAATCGTTGAACACGGTTTCTTTAAGAATTTCAGAGTGAAGTGCGGAAACACCGTTTACGCTGTGAGAACCGATAACGCAAAGGTTAGCCATACGAACAACGCCGTTTGAAACGACTGCCATACGCTCAACTCTGTCTGCATCATAGGTTGCCGACCAAACATATGCACGGAAGCGGTTATCAATTTCCTTGGTAATTTGATAAATACGAGGAAGAAGTCGAGAATAAAGCTCCTCGCTCCAACATTCAAGCGCTTCTTTCATAACGGTGTGGTTTGTGTAGGCAACTGTGCGAGTTACTATTGACCACGCATCGTCCCAACTATAACCGCATTCGTCAAGCATAATTCTCATAAGTTCAGGAATAGCCATTGTCGGGTGAGTATCGTTGATATGAATTGCAACCTTGTCAGGGAGATTGTCAAGAGTGCCATACTTTGTGAGGTGACGCTGAATAATATCCTGAATTGAAGCAGAAACAAGAAAATACTGCTGACGGAGACGGAGTGACTTACCCTCAGGTGAATTATCGGCAGGATAAAGAACCTTTGTGATAGCCTCTGCCATTGCAGATTGCTCCATAGCTTTCATATATGAACCCTCGTTGAAAAGAGTCATATCAAGTTCAGGCTTCTTTGCAGCCCACAAACGAAGTCGAGAAACGCCCTCGCCTTTGCCCGACACATACATATCGTACGGAATAGCCTCAACAACATTGGCGTCTTTATGATTTACATGGTGGAAGTCGCCGTCCCAGCTATCTTCAATATAGCCCTCAAACGCAACTTTGCACGAACGCTCCTCACGAGGAACGAGCCAAACATCACCGCCCGGAAGCCAGAAATCAGGGAGTTCTGTCTGCCAGCCGTCAATCAACTTCTGCTTGAAGATACCTGCTTCATAGCGAAGTGAATAGCCCATTGACTGAAAGCCTGTTGTTGCAAGTCCGTCAAGATAACAAGCGGCAAGACGACCCAAACCGCCGTTGCCGAGTCCTGCATCAGGCTCTTGTTCATAGAGATTATCGAGCTTTACGCCCATTGAAGAAAGAGCCTTGTCAAAAGTTTCTGTAAGACCGAGATTGTAAAGATTATTTTTGAGTGAGCGACCCATTAAGAATTCCATACAAAGATAGTAGATTTCCTTTGAGTCCTGTCTCTTTGCCGTATGTCTGAAATCGCTGTTTTTCTTTGAAAGTTCGTCACGAACTATCATAGCAACAGCCTTGTAAAACTGCTCATCTGTCGCAACATCGGGTGCTACACCGAAAAAATGAGAGAGCTTATCGTTTATAAGCCTCTTTGCTTGTGTTGTAGAAATAGTCGTTTTCATACAATTCCTCCAAAAATTTATTTAAAAATGATATGTTATTTCTTATTTTTTGTATATTGTACACTAAAAATGCAAGTTTTTCAATAGTCACAGCCAAATATATACATTTTACACAAAAACACAAAAGACCTCTTGTATAAATAAGAAGTCTTTTTTGCAAAAATCACTTGCTTTTCTTTAAAAATCTGCCCAAAATCTTGTTTGCAAGTTCTTTGATAGGCTTGATATTCACCAAAAGCATAGCCAAAACAAGAGCCGATTCGATGCCGTACATCATTGCTCCCGATTTTAGTTTTATCATAACAACGCATTGAACCGCAAGAATTGCAACCTCGGCAACAAGAAGCGGTGTGTTGAAATTGATTGCGATATACTTTTTGGTGTTTGCCCCTCTGAATATGAACACAACGGCGAAAGCGATAACAGTTGCTATTGCGGCACCGATTGCACCAATATTCGGAATCAAAAGCAAATTGAGCACGATATTTGTCAATGCTCCCGACAAAGCGGTAACCATAGCCATAACCGACTTTTTCTCCGCCATATAAACAGACGCAAGGAAGTTTACAAGGCACGAAAGAGTTGTTGCAATAATAAGAACAGGAACATATTTCCACGAATCGTAATAAATCGGCTTAACCAATATTTTGGTGATAAACTGACAGAACAGAATAAGACCCGAAGAAACGGCAAATATACCGCCCGAATAAACACGGAACACCTTGCTGAAGAAATCCGCCTTGTCCTCGCTGTCGTATTCATCAACAGCGGACAACTGCCACGCATCAATAAAAATTGACGAGAACATAATAACAAAGTTCGGAATCTTTGAAGCGGCGGTATAAAGTCCGTTTTCGGCAGAACCGATAAAGCCCGTTACCATATATCTGTCCGACACATTGATTATCCACCACAAAATAATTGTCGGCATAAGCGGAACAGAATATTTGAGCATATCAATCTTTGTTTTTTTGTTAACCTTGTGGAAATGTAGGTCGTTCCACAATTTTGTTGCAACAAAAAGGAACACAACCGACATAAAATCGGATGCAATAATAGCAAGAACATAGCCGGTTACGCCCATATTGAGCGGACCGAGGAACAACAGATTAAAGAGCAGAGTTGTTGCGGTTGCTATAATACCGTCTATTGCAAAAATTCTAACCTGTCCGCAACCTCTTACGAACTGTTGGCATAGTTGACGCATACCCGAAATCAACACGAAAAGATACAATAGCGGAGCGTATTCGCCAAGTTTCATATCGTTGATTTTTATCAAGGTAACGGGATAATAGAAAATCAAAAATGCCAAAAAGCCTTTAAGCGTTGTTCGCACACCGATGGTGAAAACATCGCTTTTATTCTCGTTCTTATCAAGAGCAAAGCGAAGCGCCGCACTGTTTATTTGCAAAAACACAATAGGAATGAGCACATTTGCGGTTTGCTGAATAAGATCGCCCGTAGAATACTGTTCAGGCAAAAGTTTGCTCGTGACATAAGGCATAAGCAAAAAGGACAAAATCTTTGAAGAAAATGTACCGATTGCAAATATTATTGTATTTGTGGCTAATTTTTTATACTTATCCAAAAATCTTTACCTCTTAAATTAGTAACTCCATTTGCCGTCGCCAAAGGTCATAACATTTGACGAACCCGTAAGATTTGATGATGCACGGTAAATCTTGTCGCCGTTTGAACGCTCACCGATAATAAAATCATATTCACCGCCGTGCTGAATAAACACATCGTCACCTGCTGTGACATTGCCCGAATAAAGCATCATCTTTGTCGCTTCGCTGTTCATATTAAGCTCAAACATTTTGAACTTATTGCCGTCAAGGTCGGCATAGAACATTCTGTTTTGGTCAACAACTACAGGCTTGCAAAGGCTGACTCCCTCAACCAATGTGACCGTTTTTTGCGAACCGTACTTTTGACGAATAATGTTGTACTTGCCGTTCGGCTGTTTTTCGTAATAATACATAAAACCGCTTTCCATAGTCATAGAAGCAATCTCACCGTTTTTGCTGTCGGCTCTGAAATGTTCCTCATCACCGCCTGCCGAAAGTACGCAAAGATATTCCACATTTCCCGACATATCCTCGCTTGTAAAGAACACTCTGTCAAGCGAAATGCCAATCAAATTAACCTTGTCGCCATAGCCCGAATAAAGCACCTTTGAAGTGAAATCCTGCGTGTTAACAGCGACAACCTCGTTGTTTGTCGATAGGCAGTAAGCCGTTGTGTCGTAGATATATGCAAGTTTTACATTTTCGGCTACCTTGGCAAGATTTTTGCCGGTCATAGTGATTTTGTAAAGTGAGTTTTCTCTGTCATTTATAAAATAGAAGTAGTCGCCTCTGATGTTGAACGAGGACAACGCATCATTTGATTTATAAACACAGGCATAGCTTTCACTTTCGGGCAAGAATTTATAAATACCTCTGCCGTCCACGATATGATAAACAATTCCGTTGTTTTTTTCGACCTTGCCGCCATTCAAAAGATTGCCTATCATTCCGCCTTTTTTGCTTGCTTCAAACTCAAAATCTGAATGGTCAAGATATGACACCTGCGACAAAGTGGTTTGCTCTGGAACCGTTACAGGCGGTTGAGTTGTGGTTGTGGTTGTTGTTCTGCCGATGATATTTTCGTCAACAAAGTCCGCAACTTCCTTGTTTGGCAAAACTTCGCTGAAATAAAAATCGGTGAAGATGTATTTTACGGAAAGGAGTCCGCCCGCAATCAAAACAACAAGCACCGCAATAATCACAAGAAGCGCCTTGCCGAATCCGCCTTTTTTCTTTCTTTTCTTTTTCTTTGTTCTTTTTCGTTCAACCTGCGGTTGAATATATGAATAATCGTTATTTTGCTTTTTCATTATCTGACTTGTCCGTCTCCGTAAATCAAATATTTTGTTGATGTAAGCTGTTCAAGTCCCATAGGACCTCTTGCGTGAAGCTTTTGAGTTGAAATGCCGATTTCCGCACCGAGTCCGAATTCTCCGCCGTCGGTAAATCTTGTTGAAGCATTCACATAAACGGAAGATGAATCAATGCACTTCAAAAACTTTTCGGCATTCTCCTTGTTCTCGGTAATAATAGCCTCGCTGTGACCCGTTGAATTTGCGTTGATGTGAGCAATTGCCTCGTCAACGGTGTCAACGGTTTTTACGCTGATAATATAATCAAGATATTCGGTTGCAAAATCCTCCTCGGTTGCAGGCACAACAAGTTCACAAGCCTTTTGTGCACGCTCGTCACCACGGATTTCAACATCCTTTTCCTTGAGTTTTTTGGCAATAACAGGCAAAGCCTTGTCGATAATCTTGCTGTTGATAACAAGACTTTCGCAAGCATTGCATACAGATATTCTCTGTGTTTTTGCATTGAATATTATATTTGCCGCCATATCAATGTTTGCACTTTCGTCAACATAGATATGACAATTGCCCGAACCTGTTTCGATTACAGGCACGGTTGAATTTTCAACAACAGCCTTGATAAGACCCTTGCCGCCTCTCGGAATAAGGCAATCAAGGTATTCGTTCATATTCATCATATCTGTTGCCGACTGCCTTGAAGTGTCGCCGACAAGCTGAATAACATCCTGCGGAAAACCTGCCTTTGCAAGTGCCTCTCGCATAATATCGGCAAGTGCTGTGTTTGAATTGATAGCTTCCTTTCCGCCTCGGAGAATTACAGCATTTCCGCTTTTTAAACAAAGCGAAGCCGCATCAACGGTAACATTCGGACGAGCTTCAAAGATTATGCCGATAACGCCCAACGGCACGGTGATTTTTTTTATATCAAGTCCGTTGTCTTTTTTGTATTCGGAGAGCAATCTGCCGCAAGGGTCCGGCAAAGAAGCCACCTGACGAGCACCGTCTGCCATAGCC
>CABQCC010000076.1 GCA_902462495.1 uncultured Eubacterium sp.
CCCCTTTTGTCTGCGTTGCAGACATTTCCCCCGATTAACGGGGGAATCACCTTGCTTCAAGTGGAGGCAAATGTAGTTATCTTTTGGCGTGTTTCAGGGGCTTTATCGACAGTCTGAGTTCTCCTTGAAAAACAAGGAGAACTGTGTTGAACTTATACAATTGTTATGTAAAGCGGAGCAGTGTCGGTGTTTGAATTGTCAACATACCAGCTGTTGCCGATTCTTACAACATAAACCTTTGTGTTCGCAACGACATCACCGTTTTGATTTGTGACCTCAACGGTGCACTCATCAACTGCTTCAATGCTGTCTGCAACATTGAGATTTTCAAACGCAGATTTCATTGCTTCGCATTTTTTGTCATTAAGCGTGTCAGCAACCGCTTCGCTCTTTTGGATGATAGGAACAACTCTGTCCTTGTAGCCTTTGGCATAAGCCTTTACTTCATCGCTTGAGAGTTCCTTTGTGTCGGTTACGGTTGTTGTGAGCTTGTATTTTTTGCCGTAAAGCTCTTGATAAGCACCTGTTGAAGCCTTTTGAATGACGGTTTTTTCGTCGGCAGCAAGCACTTTTTTCGTTCCTGTCAACTTGTTTGCATAGGTCTGAACATTGGATTCAAACACGCTGAACATAAAGTCTGTGTCCATATAATCATCTTGAAGAACAGCCACTCTGACTTCTTTGAGTTTTGCAAAATAGAGGCTGTAGAACTCGTCATAATTTTGAAGTCCGACTGTTTTCATAAGCTCGTCATAGTAGTCGTACATTGTGTTGTAAACTGTATCGAGGAGCTTTGCTTCTTTCTTGCTTCCTGTGCCGATTTCTTTGTTCTGCTCAATCTTTTTTTCGCCCTTTTTCTTGCCCTTATTGTCGTTTACATACGGTGCCATATAAGCGTTGATTACAAAATTGCCGAACTTTTGATTTTTGGAAACCAAGGAAACCTTGAGTGCATTGTATCCGTCACCTGTTTGAACGATAGTGTCGGCATACGATTGTGCAACTTTTTCAGGAGAAAAAGCATTATATCTGGTGGTGAATGCAAAAACAGTCATTCCAACGAGGATTGCGGCAACAAGTACGCCTGCAATTACGCCGTAAAGTCCTGTGTTAAAACCCTTTTTTGATTTTGTCATAGCATATCCCTCCTTATTCCGCAACTTCTGCCGAAACGGTTTCGGCTTCTTCTGCTTTTTCTGCTTTTTCTGCTTCTTCCTTTGCTCTCTTTTCAAGGAGGGCAGCGGTAATTTTTTCTTTCTTTTCGCCTACCATATCATAGAAAAGAATAGGGACAAATTGAAGAATTACAAAGATAGCAGGGATTACCGTATAAATTGCAAGGAACTTTGTGAGAACCTCGTCAGATTGTGCGGCATAAGCAACATTTTGGCTTGTTGAGAAGTGGTAGCCCGACCAAGTATAAACAAGGAAAGGAGCAAGATATTTTGTGCCTGCCGAAGCGATTTTTGAGAAAAGACCGTAGCCGGCATAAGCAAGACCCTCTTGTCGTTTGCCTGTTTTGTATTCCATTTCGTCAATACAGTCGGCAATCATAATGTTTGGTGTTGTGTTCGTGTTGCCGTGTTGAATTCCGCAGAAGAAATTGAGAATGAGGAACGGAATGATGAGGTTGCTGTTGAAGCCTACACCCTTTGATACAAGGTACAAAATTGCCATTGCAGATGCACCGTAAACGCAGAAAAGAATGAATGTTTGCTTTGTTGAAAACTTTTTGAGCACAAGGTTAACAAGCAAAGTGCCGACCGCTGTGCCGATACCCATAGGGAGCATAAGTGCGATCTTCAATCCCTTTGAGCCAAGGAGATAAACGGCTATGTAAAGCGAAACTGTGCCGTAAACGCCACGACCGAAGCCGAACAATTTTGTGAGCGAAACCATAAGCAGGTTTTTGTTTGTGAAAACAAGCTTGATGGATTCTTTGAGCGAAACTTTTTCGCTTGTGTATGGCACACGCTCTTTGTTGTTTGCAAAGAAAATCATAACAAAGATGACCATACCGAGAGCACAAACGGCTGTTGAAATGATGAGGTCAAGACCTTGACCTTCGGCGTTTTTGTACTGTTGTTGACCCATAAGTGCTTTCATAATAAGCGGAACAACAATGATTACAACCTGACCGCCCGATTGACCTACCGAACGGAGGAACGAAGCGATAGAAATAGCTGTTGAACGCTCGCTCGGATTTGGTGAACAGAGTGCGCCGAAGCAGTTTGACGGTGATTCAACCGCACATGAAATCGCAGTGTAAAGTGAGAAAATCACAAACATCCAAATTGTTGCAAGGGTGAATGATGATGTGTTTGGTGCAACAAACACAAGCATTGAGATGATGGCAAGCGGAATTGCACCGAAGCCGACCCAAGGCTTAACCTTGCCGAGCGGTGTTCGTGTTCTGTCAACCAAAACACCGATGATGAGTTCGCACAACGCACCTACAATGCCGGCAACACCGAAAACAATCGGGATTATGTGTGCAAGCTGGGCGGAATCAAAGCCCTTGCCCTTGAATGCAAAGTCAGCAAAGAAAGTCATCGTGTAGTCAGGCATCCATCCGGTCAGCAAAGCAACACCGAACAGTCCGATACCAAAGGTGGCAATCTCTGATGGCTTCATGTACTTTTTTGCTCCTGTTGTCGGCTTTTCCGCAACAGCGCTTTTGTTTTTAGCCATAGAAAAACTCCTTTATTAAAAAATTAGACAAAAATATTATAACACTCAAAAAAATCCTTTACAATAATTTTATTTTGACTTTATAAAAAATTTATTTTACGACTGAATGGTTAAATGCAGACGATTTTAGCAACAAAAAGCCTCCCGATTAAGGGAGGTTTTTTTGATTTATCATATTAATCTTTTTGTTGAAGCGATTTGATGGTGTTTTGCGTTTTTTCAAGCTGAAGCTTGATGTTGTTGAGCCATTCCTTGTCGCCTTTCATAAAGCACACATTCCACTTGCTGTTGTCAAATTCATTCTCGCCGTCAAAGAACGGAACGGTGTATCCGCCGTTTTCAGTGAACGAATTTTTGTATTCTCGCTCGTTGTCAATGTAATACTTCGTGTAGCCGTATTCGGTTTCGTAGTTTGCTTTGAACTGCTGTTCAAAACTTTGACCGTTGAAACGCATTATCTTTGATGTTGCCGACACAAATTTGCCGTAATCGCTCGATTTGAATTTGTTTGTGCAATAGAAAAATCTGTTGCCGTCTTTTTTGAGGATGTAGTATGCGCTGTCCTCGTCATTGTACAGGTTGCTGATTCCGTCATCTTGGTAAACCTGAATGGCATTGTGTCCGTTCCACGAATAGATGTCGCAATAGTACTTTTCCTTTTCAACGGAAACATAGTTGCCTTCGTAGTCCTCGTCACGCTCGCTGACCGAACGCTTGTAAATGAGCATCAATTCCTCTTGTCCGTCACCGTCAAAGTCAATAAGGTTAACCCCTGCAAGGCCGCTGATGTACGGCATTTTTGCGCTAGATTCAAGCTTTGCTTCGCCGTATTTTGCGGTGTAGTCCTTAACTATTGAATAGTATGCGGATTTTGCCGTATCGGCGGAATTTTTAATGTGCTTTTTCGTGGTTTTTTCTGCATAAGAATCTGTTGCGTCAAGTGTTCTGTCAACCGTGGTTGACGCTGCATTTTCTCGCAAAACAGCAAATTTTATGCGCTCAAAATTGTCGGTCACATTGCGTGATTTCATCGCAAACGAATACTTTTCCGTGTTGTACACGGCGGTTGTTTTTTTCTTGAACTCGTTGCCCGACAGCTTGAGCAGAGTAACTTTTGACAGGTCGGAAGCACTATGCTCCGCAAGATAAAAAACTTTGCCGTTTGAATAAATGCTCACCCAAATGTCGTCGTTTCTGTTGGAGGATTGAGGCACTTTTTTGTGGTAAAGTTGTTCAAAATTGTTGCCCTTGTAGCCCCAAACATCTTCGTAGTATTCGTCATTGTCGTTATAGCAAATGAGAAGCTCGGACTTGCCGTTGTCGTCAAAATCAACCTCTCGGACAATGCAAACGCCTGTGAGCATATAACCCTTAACTTCGTATTCGCTCATATATTTATAGTTTGCAATGCCGTATTTTTCGGTGTACTGGGTGTAAACCTTGTTGGCGTCTTTTTCAAACTCGCTGTGTCTGGAATTAACTGAGTTTGCCGAATTCATAACTGCCGTAACAATGATTACAACAATCAAAATGATTTCCACCAAAAATACGATAATTGCCCTGAGCCACGGTGACATTGTGCGTCTTTGCAGGATTTCTTCTTCAGTCTCGGCATACATCAGGTCTGCTTCGTGCCGTGCTTCTTCGGGAGCTTCGCCGTCGGCTTCAAGCTCTTCTTCGTACTGCTCTTTGAGTTCTTCAACCCTTGCTTCCTCGGCTGTGTCGTCAATGTCTTTTTTGATGCTCTTGTAGGTGTTTGTCACCAAAAGCACCAAACCCAAAAACAGCGATTTGAAAAAGCCGATGATTTTGTGAATGACCGAATGCTTTTTTGCCTTGTGCTCAATCAGGGTCGGCACTTGCTCTTGCGATTCTGTGAACCCGTCAACAAGTTCTTGAATTTCCTCTTGGAGTTTTTCCTCCTCGGGGTCGTCGTCAAAGTAGTTGTATTTCTGCCTGCGCATAATATCACCTCCTCTTATAAAGCATATAAATCTATTTTACATACTAACATAAAAGACTTATTTTTGCAATAGACTTTTAAATTGTAGATAAACTCCCTGAACCAAGCCAAAAAATAATCAACCGATTTGCCTTGAAAAAGCTAAAATTTTGTTTCAATCAGTTTTATTGCGTTATCGGGTGAATATTTCCAATGCGATATTCTTCCGCTGTCGATAAAATACGAAAGTTCGGCAGGGGAGTCAAAATCGTCAAATGCTTCCACAATTACTAATTTCACCTTCATTTTGTCGGGCAAAATCGATTTGATGAACACCGACACCCGTTGCCCCGGTTCAAGGTTTTTGCAAGGCTCGGCAAGACCTGCAAGATTTGGCGCAAGTTCCACAAAAACGCCGTAGGTTTCAATGCTTCGCACAACTCCCGTCACGGTTTCGCCAACGCTGAACATCTCTGCATTTTCCTCCCAAGTGCCGAGCAGTTCTTTCAGCGAAAAGGTCATTTTGTGTTCTTCCTTTTTTCTTAATACGGTTTGTATAATTTGCCCTATGTACACTCGTTCTCTCGGGTGGCTGATTCGTGACACCGACAGCATATCAATCGGAATCAGCGAGTTTATGCCTGCGCCTATGTCGATGAACGCCCCGAATCGTTCAAGGTGGGTCACTCTTGCGGTGATTATGTCGCCGCATTCAAGCGGAGAAATGTAGTCACGCATACATTCGAGCTGAACGATTCTGCGTGACAAAACCGCATAGTTGTTGCCGTAGTCATCTTGCCGAACAGCCACTATTTTAAAGGCTACGGGCTTGTTCACCTTGCTTATCAAAGCAATGTCACGTACGGTTTCTTCCTCTATTCCGAGAGCACCCTCGCACCTCGGAATAATTCCGCTCATAACCCCCAAATCAATGTGGAGATTGTGCTCCTTGTCGCACAGCAAAACCTTGCCCTCGATGATTTCACCGCTTGCAATTGCCGATTTGATTTCGTTCACCGTGGTGAATTTTCTGTCCGTGAAATTTATACCCTCCGGATAATAATTCATTCTAATCATTCCTTTACTTTAGTAGTAAAGTCTATGAGAGAACGCAATAAAATATGTTATTGATAAAGATATAAAATAGTGATATAATATTTTAGTTATAGATCAGTAAAGGACGGTGACATTTTGGATATTCAAATAGGCGATGTTTTGACGGTGAAAAAAACGCATCCGTGCGGAAGCAAGGAGTTTGAAGTTTTGCGTGTCGGTGCGGATTTCAAAATAAAATGCCTCGGTTGCGGACATCTTGTTACCGTTGCACGAAACAAGATAGAAAAAAACATCCGCAATGTAAAGCGGAACGAAGAATAATTTTAGTGAGGACTTGCAATGTTTGATAAGCTTGAAGAAGTAGAAAAGAGATTTGAAGAAGTGAATGAGCTTGTTTGTCAGAGCGAGGTTGTGGCAGATATGGAACGCTACACCGCTTTGATGAAAGAAATGAAACAGCTCACTCCGATTGTTGAAAAATTCAGAGAATACAAAACCGCAAAGCAAACAAATGAGGAAAGCCGTGAAATGCTCGGCGACAGCTCTCTTGACGAAGATTTTGCCGCTATGGTAAAGGAAGAATTCGAGAGCAGCAGGGACGAAATGGAGCGACTCGGCGAAGGACTCAAGGTGCTTCTCCTTCCTCGTGACCCTAACGATGACAAGAATGTTATTGTTGAAATCCGTGGCGGTGCAGGCGGTGAGGAAAGTGCACTATTCGCAGGTGTGCTTTATCGTATGTATTCTATGTACGCAGAGTCAAAGGGCTTCAAGACAGAGGTTTTGTCTGCAAGCGAAACAGGACTTGGCGGATATAAAGAAATCAGCTTTAGCATCACGGGCGACGGCGCTTATTCAAGATTTAAGTTTGAATCGGGCGTTCACAGAGTTCAGCGTGTGCCTGAAACGGAAAGTCAGGGCAGAATTCACACTTCAACAACAACCGTTGCGGTGCTTCCCGAAGCAGAAGAGGTTGACTTTGAAATTCTTGACAAGGATTTGCAGATAGACACATTCCGTGCTTCGGGTGCGGGCGGTCAGCACATCAACAAAACATCATCCGCCATCAGAGTAACACATATTCCGACAGGAACGGTTGTTGAATGTCAGGACCAGCGTTCACAGCACCAAAACAAAGAAAAGGCGCTTCTTGTGCTCCGTGCAAGACTTCTTGATGCCGAAAGAGAAAAGCAAAATGCAGAAATCGCAGGCGAACGCAAGGCGCAGGTAAGAGCGATTACACCGGGTCAAGCAGTTGTTTTATATGACGGTGATTATGTTC
>CABQCC010000077.1 GCA_902462495.1 uncultured Eubacterium sp.
GTTTCCTCGAAAGAAGCGAGGACAATTGGATTAAGCCTGCCGACACAAACAAGGCTATATTCAGCATTTTCAGTCAAACCGTTCGTCGACTCGGTGAAGCTCAAATGAACAAATTGATGGATAACCTCAATGTAATTTTCAAAAAAGTGCCAATCTACGAGCTTGGATGCAACATTTCCGAAGAAGCCGTAGACTGTTCTTACAACGCTATGAAAAAGGAGCTTTCGGACTTTGAATAAAAAAATATGTGCATTGTTGCTGTCTGTGGCAATGTGCTTTTGCTTTACGGCTTGTTCAGGCAATTCAACAGAACAAACGGAGCAAAGCACACCGTCCGCAACAACACAAACAACCGCCTCTGCAACAGAAAATGCGACATCAACAACAGAGGCAACAACGAAGAAAAAAGATGTCACAACAACTTCGGCAACCACCGCAAAAGTTACTGCGACTGCAAAGAAAAAGCCAAACAAAAAAGCTGAAAAAACTACCGACAAAATTGTTGAAACAACCACAAAAAATAAGAATTCAAAAGTCGGTTGCACCGTAACGGTTGAGTGCAAATCAATCCTCGACCATATGGACGACTTGAAAGAAGGGCACGAAGAATTTGTGCCAAGTGACGGCTACATAATCAAGAATTACACATACAAAGCTAAATCCGGCTACACCGCATATGACGCATTAAAATCAGCCTGCAACAGCAACGACATCAAGTTGACTGCTCAAAAAACAAGCTACGGCATTTACATTTCGGGCATAAACAATCTTGACGAATTCGACTGTGGCAAACAAAGCGGTTGGATGTACAGCGTGAACGGAATTATGCCGAACACCACCTGCGGAAATGTGACCGTTGATGACGGCGATTCAATCGTTTTCACCTATGTTTGCACTTTTCAATAAACCGAATAACAGCACAAAACGCAACGCAAGAAATCAATCCTGTGTTGCGTTTTTATTAATTAACTTTTTTCTTCAAATCCTGAAGAATTTTCTTTTCAATTCTCGACACATAGGAGCGAGAAATGTTAAGCCTCTGTGCGACTTCCCGTTGAGTAAGCGGTTTTGCATTATTCAATCCGTAGCGCAAAATAATAATTTCCTTTTCCCTCTCATCCTCCATATTTTCAATTAGTTTCTTAACCTCCAGCCAACGGCGCTTTGTTTCGATTTCCTCAACAATATCCCTGTCATCGCTGATGACATCCTCGACTGTCAGCGGATTTCCGTCCTTGTCGGTATCAATTGCGTCGCCCATAAACACCTCTCCGTTCTGCTTTTTGAGAGAACGAAAATACATAAGAATTTCGTTTTCAACACAGCGTGAAGCATAGGTTGAAAGCCGTGTGCCCTTTGAATAATCAAACGAGTCCACCGCCTTAATCAGTCCGATAGTGCCGATAGAAATCAAATCGTCATTATCATTTGTTTTTGAATAATACTTCTTGCAAATATGGCTGACCAAGCGGAGATTGCGTTCAATCAAAACCGCCCTTGCGTTGAGGTCGCCGTTTGCCATTTTTTCAAGTTGTTCCCGTTCTTCCTTTGCAGTGAGCGGTTTTGGAAAGCCCGAACCGTTTTGGATGTGCAAAAGCAAAAATAACAGACTTGAACCGATTGCGGTAAGTATTGCAGAAAACATAAAAACCTCTCCTTATCAAATCACAATACATACTATGACGAAAAGAAATGATTAATACCGTTGACAAGCCTATAGTTTTAATGATACACTCAATTTATGGAAAGATATATTAAATTTGCAGGTCTTGATGCCGACCTTGAAAAACAGCTGATCGAATACATAAGCAGTCACGAAAAAAAGATAAATTCGCTTGCAAAGAAGTGCAAAAAACACGGTTTTTCGTGTCTTGCAAGGCGTAGCGATATGATGAGGCTTGCCGTTTGCATTGCATACATCAAATACACAGAGGACTCATACAAAGAACTCGGAATTGACGAAAGCGTACTGAAAGACACTATGTCCGACATCGGGATTTGGTGCAGAAACAACGACAACAAGGGGCTGAAAAATTATCCTTGGATAAAAAATCACCTCAAAGCGGAATTGTTCAAAATCGGCAGACTTCAGTATCAGCTTTTCGAATGCAACTATGTCACTTTTGACTATTCAAAACTGCCGTTCAAAAAAGGCGAACAGACTGTATTCATCCACATTCCGCAAGGCGCTCCGCTTGTAAAATCGGAATGTATCGAGTCGCTGAAAATGGCAAAAGAGTTTTTTGCAACGCATCTTCCTGTGTACAAATTCGATTACTTCGTATGCAAAAGCTGGCTTTTATACAAGGACAATCACCTGTTTATGAAGCCGACAAGCAATATTTTGCAGTTCCAAACGCTGTTTGAAATCGCTTTTACAGACCATACGGACAGTTATGCTATAGAGCGAATTTTTGGCAAAAAACAGTTCAACAAAAAACGATATGCTGAAACAACCTCACTTCAAAAAGGTGCAAAGGAATATATGATTAACGGCGGAAAACTCGGCGAAAGTTTCGGCTACATTCCGCTAAGCAAGGTATAAGAAAAACGGAAAGGGTCAATCAAGCGACACTTTCCGTTTTTTTATTTGGCAATTGAGCTATGACGAGAGCAACAAAAATAATTGCACAGCCGAGAAGTTCTTTGACAGTTAATTTGTCGCCGACAATCAGCCATCCTGCAAGCACCGCAAACACCGATTCGGTGCTCATAAGCAAAGACGAAACCGTTGGGTCAACATATTTTTGAGCAACATTTTGCACCGTAAATGCAAATGTTCCGGCAACCACGCCTGCATAAAGGAGCGACATCCACAACGCAGATTGATTTATGCTTGCACACCATTGCGAAAAATTCCTCATTTCGGATATAGCCATCGGTACAGTCAAGAACAGCGATGCCGAAAAGAACTGCACACATGCAAGCTTGATAATATCCGTTTTGTGCTTGAAGCGGTCAACGGCAATAATTCTCGCCGCATTCATAACCGAGCAAATGAGCACCAACACATCCGACATCTGCACGCTGAAACCGTCATTTACGCACAGCAAATAAAGTCCGCAGACCGTCACAACGATTGACAGCCAAACATTCCATTTGATTTTTTCCTTAAAAAACAAGCAGATAATCGGCACAAAAATCACATTGCACGAGGTCAAAAATCCTGCCTTGCCCGACGGTGTGCCCGCAAACAATCCAAGCTGTTGAAACGCTGATGTGCCTGCAAGGAAAAATCCGCACACAAAGCCGTCACGGATAAGTTCCTTTGTGTTGTAATCCGTTTTGGGTTTGTCGCTCTTTTTTTCCCTTGAATCGAGAAAAGCGATTATCGGCAAAATGGCAATTCCTGCAACAAGAAAGCGGAAAAAGCCGAATGTAAACGGCCCGACAAGGTTTCCACCCTTGCTTTGCGCAACGAACGAACCGCCCCATGCAACAGAAATCAATATCAGCAAAAAGGATGAGATAATCTTTTTTGATTTCATATAATATATACTCCAAATACTCCAAAAAAACCGAGGAGTCCCTCGGTTCAGACTGTCGATAAAGCTCCTGAAACACGCCAAAATATTCAACCGATTGCCTCCTCTTATTTATAATGGAAGGAAGCAACACGAAGTGTTGATGGTAGATTTTTAAAAATGCTGTAAGTTTTGAACTTACAGCATTTTTTGCGTTTTTCGTTTTTTGCTCAGTCGAGGTATTTATATACATCTTCCTTCGCAAGAAAACGAAATTCAGAAACTTTCTCAACAGCCTGACAAAAATTTTATTTATAATACCTTATTGAAAAATTCCTTTGCTCTCTCTGTTTGAGGGTCGTAAATAACCTCTTGCGGTGTGCCCTCTTCAAGAATTTTGCCGTCATAGATGAACAAAACTCTGTTGGCAACTTCACGGGCAAAGCCTATTTCGTGGGTAACAATAACCATTGTCATACCCTCCTCGGCAAGCTCACGCATAACATTGAGAACTTCGCCGACCATTTCAGGGTCGAGTGCAGAAGTCGGCTCGTCAAAAAGCATAATATCAGGATTCATACAAAGTGCTCTTGCAATGGCAACACGCTGTTTTTGACCGCCCGAAAGCATAGACGGATACGCCTCAGCCTTGTCTTCAAGACCTACCTTGCCGAGCATTTTCATGGCAAGTTGCTTTGCCTCGTCCTTTTTCATCTTCTTAACCTGAATAGGTGCAAGAGTGAGGTTATCAATTACATTTAAGTTATTGAAAAGATTGAAATGCTGGAACACCATTCCCACATTTTCTCTCGCCTTGTTGATGTTGATTTTTTTGTCGTCCATATGATTGCCGTCAACAACCATATCGCCTGCCGTAATATCCTCAAGGCGGTTGATACAGCGGAGAAATGTTGACTTGCCACAACCTGACGGACCGAGAATAACAACAACCTCGCCCTCATAAATATCGGTTGTAATATCTTTTAAAACTTCGAGTTTTCCAAAATTCTTTTGGAGATGTGAAGCATGAATTTTTACATTATTATAATTTGCGGCCACGGTTCAATCTCCTCTCAAGCATTTTTGCTGCATATGAAAGCAAAGTAATAATAATCAAGTACATAACGGCTACAACGCCCCAAACCTCAAACACGCTGCCTGTATTGGCAACAACATTTTTTGAGGTGTTAACAAGTTCCGGAAAACCGATAACAGAAAGGATTGATGTATCTTTAAGTGTAATGATGAACTGATTGATAATTGATGGAATCATTGTTCTGATAGCCTGCGGAAGAACAACCTTGCGCATAGCCTGTGAATAGCTCATACCGAGTGAACGGGATGCTTCCATCTGACCGATATCGACCGATTGAATACCGGCACGAATAATCTCTGCCATATATGCACCGCAGTTAAGCGAAAGGCAGACAGTACCCGCCTGCAAAGCAGAAAGTGTGAACGATGCTGCTGATGATTTGTTGATGATATACGGAACGCCGAAGTAAACAAAATACGCAAGTACAATCATCGGAACGCCACGAATGACATCAACGAAAATTCTGTAAATTGCATTGCAAACCTTGTTTTTAAGCACAGACAATATGCCGAAAAACAAACCGATTAAGCAAGCAAAGAACAATCCGCACAATGCCAGGGTAAGCGTTTTGCCCATAGCCGCAAGAAGCAATTGTCCGTATGTTTCAATAATTTGTTGCATTGGGTGAAAATCTCCTCTCATAGTAGAATGATGTAAAAATATGTCGACATCATTCAGCAAGAAAGCCACCGTTGCCCATAAAAAACAGGCAGGTGGCAAACTTTCCTAAACAGAATTACTTTAATTTTTGCCGATATTAGCCAAGATACTTTGCGATAATCTCGTCATACTTTCCGTTAGCCTTGATGTTTGCAAGACCTGCGTTGAACTTGTCAAGAAGTTCTTGCTTGTCAGCTGAGAAAGTAGCCATACCGTAGCCGGCGCCATCATTTTCAGAGCCTTCTACGATTTCCATATCAAGATTGCCGTCCTTAATGGAAGCAGCCATAATAGGAGTATCCTCGAAGCAAGCAGCACACTGACCGCCTGTAACAGATTGATACATTGTTGGGCTGTCCTCAAAATATGTAAGCTTAAGGCTGTACTTATCCTTGAGTTCTTCTGCATAATCGGCACCCTTTGTACCTGTCTTAACAGCTACTGTTGAACCCTTGAGGTCATCAAGTGATTTAATGCTTGAACCTTTCTTTACTGCAACGCTTTGTGTTGCTGTGTAGTATGCGTCAGAGAAAATCCAACCTTCTTTTTGTCTTTGGTCGGTGATTGATGCACCTGCAATCATAGCGTCAGCCTGACCTGACTTGCAAGCTGCGATTGATGCGTCAAAGCCGAGTGATTTAAGTTCATACTCGAAGCCCTGATCCTCTGCAATAGCTGCAAGAATATCCACATCAATACCAACAAAGTTACCTGAAGCGTCTGTGTATTCAAAAGGCTTGAATACTGTATCGGTTGCGATAACATACTTCTTTGCGGAAGCGTCTGTTTTTGCATCATTATTTTTGTCATCATTTGAGTTGTTTGAGCATCCTGCAAATGCAAATACTACTGTAAGTGCTGCAAGAACAAGAGCCAATACTCTCTTCATTGTCTTTTTCATTTTCATTTTCCTTTCAAATGATTAATTAAATCCGTTTAGGATATATTAAGGTTTATTATAATAATTTTTTGCTGCCTTGTCAATACTCACAGAGTTTTACAAGGCAGCAAAGTAGGAAAATTGAACGATATTTTTATGTTTTTTTATACATTATGACGAATATTTATAGTTATAATGAGAACTCATTATCAAGATTTTTGAACAAATCAATCTGCTTTTTTGAGCCGACAACACAGAAAGAACTGTTGTTAATTGCACTTTCAAGAGTGTCTGCAAGAGCCAAAAAGTCGCTCTTTTGTGTTTCAACAATCTGCTTGCGGAGCAACAATCTGCTTTCTTCCGATATGCCCCTGATGTAGTTACCGTCAGCACCTATGGCAATTTGACGAGGAGTAAGAAGCGGAGAGGCACTCGACATTGCACCGATGATGAAGCCGACAAGGCTTCTGTCGGAATTTGCAAATATACGAAGATAATCCGCAATTTTATAATAGGTTTCAATAGAAGCCTTTGCATTTGGGTCACGGAATGAATATGCAAAAACAGAGCCGTTGGCAACAGCCTTGAATGGGGATAAACAGCTTGTCCATATAGGTCTGGTCGGATTCCCT
>CABQCC010000078.1 GCA_902462495.1 uncultured Eubacterium sp.
GCCAAACATTTTCAGGTTTTCCCTTGCGTCTGTTTATTCATTCGGGGAAAACAATTCTTGCAATTTGCGGAGGCTATCAGCTGTTGGGCGAATATTACAAAACAGCCTCTGCACAGGTTATTGAACTGTCGGGTGCGTTGCCGTTTTTTACAGAGGGTACAAAGCAAAGAATGATTGGCAATGTTGTGTTTGAGTCACCGTTCGGCAAAATTGTCGGCTTCGAAAATCACAGCGGAAAAACCTATGTTGCGAATGAACTTTGTCCGCTCGGTCGTGTGATTTCAGGCTTTGGAAATAACGGCGAGGACGGCACGGAGGGAGTGCTCTATAAAAACACTTTCGGCACATATGCGCACGGTGCTGTTTTGCCGAAAAATCCTCTGCTTGCCGACGAAATAATAAAAAGAGCGCTGCAAACAAACGAACTGTCAAAACTTGATGACGAACTTGAAAATCTATGCCATAATTCTCTTGTTTCAAGATTTACATAGCACTTGACAAAATGCCTCGCTTTTGGTAAGATACTATCGATATTGAAAGGCAACGATTAAGAGGAGTAGCACCCGATTGTTTTTCAGAGAGTTGACGGTTGGTGCAAGTCAGCAGGCAGACGGTGTGAAGGTAGCTTATGAGCCGATAGGATGAAGTAGCAGTAGTTCTATCCGTATTTCTGCGTTAAGGAAATGAGTGGCACAGTCGCTATGCTGTGCAATTTGAGTGGTACCACGGATTTATTCGCCTCATATTTTGAGGCGTTTTTATTTTTTATAGGAGATGAAAAAATGGCAAAAGAACTTGCAAAGCAGTATAATCCTTCTGAAGTTGAGGATCGCACCTATGATTTTTGGTGCAAAAACAAATACTTCCATGCAAAAAGAGAAGAAGGCAAGGAAACTTACACTATCGTAATTCCTCCTCCGAATATCACAGGTCAGCTCCATATGGGACATGCCCTTGATAACACACTTCAAGATATTCTTGTTCGTTATCACAGAATGGCAGGCTACGATACCCTCTGGCTTCCGGGCACAGACCACGCTTCAATCGCAACAGAAGCAAAGATTGTTGAAAAAATGCGTGAAGAGGGCATCACCAAAGAGGATTTGGGCAGAGATAAGTTCCTTGAGCGTGCTTGGGATTGGAAAAAGCAATACGGTGGCAGAATCATTGAACAGCTCAAAAAGATGGGCTCTTCTTGCGACTGGGACAGAGAGCGTTTCACCCTTGATGAGGGTTGCTCAAAGGCTGTTCGTGAAGTATTCGTCGGTCTTTATGACAAAGATTTGATTTATCGTGGCAACAGAATGGTAAATTGGTGTCCTCATTGCAACACTTCTATTTCGGACGCCGAGGTTGAATATGATGAAAAAGAGGGCAATTTTTGGCATCTTCTTTATACTGTTAAGGAAACAGGCGAAAAGCTTGAACTTGCAACCACAAGACCTGAAACTATGCTTGGTGATACAGCGGTAGCTATCAACGGTGACGATCCAAGATATGCGCATCTTCACGGTTGCCATGTTATTCTTCCGCTTCTTAATAAGGAAATTCCTATTGTATGCGATGAACACGCCGATATGACAAAGGGTACAGGCGTTGTAAAGATTACCCCGGCACACGACCCTAACGACTTTGAAGTCGGACTTCGTCACAATCTTCCTATCGTTCGTACTTTCACATATGACGGACATATGACAGGTGCAAAGGACAAGGCTGTTGCCGATGAAATCTTTGCTTCGGGCAGAGCAACTCAGAACGAGCCTGAAGTTCTTGATTGCGGCAAATATGCAGGTATGACAACTCTTGAAGCAAGAAAGGCTATTGTTGCCGACCTTGAAGCAGGCGGTTATATCAAGGAAATTGAGCCACTCAAGCACGATGTCGGCACTTGCTATCGTTGTCATTCAACAATCGAGCCTATGGTTTCAAAACAATGGTTTGTAAAAATGGACCCTCTTGCAGGTCCTGCTATTGACGCTGTTGAAAACGGCGATATCAAGTTTGTTCCTGAAAGATTTAAGAAAAACTATATGAGCTGGATGCGTGGCACAAGAGATTGGTGCATTTCCCGTCAGCTTTGGTGGGGTCACAGAATTCCTGCGTGGTACTGCGATGATTGCGGTGCTACTATGGTTTCAAAGGACGATATTTGCGAATGTACAAAGTGCGGCAGCAAAAATATTAAACAAGACCCTGACACACTCGACACTTGGTTTTCATCGGCATTATGGCCGTTCTCAACTCTCGGTTGGCCTGATGAAACAGAGGATTTGAAGCATTATTATCCAACAAACACTCTTGTTACAGGCTATGACATTATCGGTTTCTGGGTTTCAAGAATGATTTTCTCAGGACTTGCATACACCGACAAAGCACCGTTTGACACAGTTCTTATCCACGGTCTTGTTCGTGATGCACAGGGCAGAAAGATGAGTAAGTCACTCGGCAACGGTATTGACCCACTTGAAATTATTGACGAATACGGTGCAGATGCGCTCCGCTTCACTCTTGCAACAGGTAACTCACCGGGAAATGATATGCGTTTTTCCGATGACAAGGTTATGGCTTCTCGTAACTTTGCAAATAAGCTTTGGAACGCCGCAAGATTTGTTCTTATGTATCTTGGCGATGATTACAAGTACAACGGACTTCCGCAAAATCTCCTTATTGAGGACAAGTGGATTATTTCAAAGGCTAATTCTCTTGCAAAAGAGGTTACAGAAAATCTTGATAAATATGAGCTTGGTATTGCAGTTCAAAAGCTCTATGACTTTATTTGGGATGTTTTCTGCGATTGGTATATCGAAATCGCAAAAATTAGACTTCAGGGTGATGACGAAGCAGCAAAGGATGACTCAAAGGCTGTATTGGTATTTGTTCTTACCTATATTTTGAAGCTTCTCCATCCGTTTATGCCGTTCATTACAGAAGAGATTTATCAAGCAATTCCGCACGACACAGAGTCTATTATGATTTCGGAGTGGTGCAAGTTTGATGAGTCGCTCACATTCGAGGCTGACGAAACAGAGATGGAAAAGATTATGGCTTGCATTCGTGCAATTCGTAACCGCAGAGCAGAAATGAACATTCCTCCTTCAAAGAAGTCAAAGGTGTTTATCGAAACTTCAAATATTGCCACTTTCTCAAATGGTGTTGACTTTGTAAAGCGTCTTGCATATGCAAACGAAGTTGAAGTTAACGAGTCGTTCGGTGACCTCGGAAATGTTGTAACTATCATCACCGATGATGCAAGAGTTTACATTCCTCTCGGCGATTTGGTAGACTTTGAGGCAGAAAAGAAGCGCCTTGAAAAAGAACTTGCAACAGCAGAAGATAAACTTGAGTTCATCAACAAAAAACTCAATAATCCGGGATTTGTTAACAAAGCACCTGAAAAGGTTGTTCAGCAAAACAAGGATGACGCTGCAAAACTTGAAGAAAAGATTGCACAGATTAAAAAGTCAATCGAGGAAATCGCACAGCAATGATTTATAACGAAGCGCTAAACTTCATATTGGGTAAACAAAGCCTCGGCATTATGCCGGGGCTTACTCGTATTATGAACCTGCTTGAAACTATGGGCAATCCGCAAAATGATATAAAGATTATTCACATTGCAGGCACAAACGGCAAAGGTACGGTCGCCAAAACAATCAACAATGCTTTGATTGATTCAGGCAACAAAGTCGGTCTTTTTTCATCTCCTTGGATTGATGATTATCGAGAGCAAATCCAAATTAATAACGAATTTATTTCTGAGGAAGATTTTGCTTCTTATGTTGATAAATACAAGGATAACGATTGCACGGAATTTGAATTTTTGACCGCAATTATGTACAAATATTTTGCCGACAGCAAGGTGGATTATGCCGTTGTTGAGTGCGGAATGGGCGGTAAGGGCGACAGCACTAATGTCGAGCAGTCGAACATTTCTGTTATAACCTCAATTTCGCTCGACCATACTGCGTTTTTAGGTGATACCGTTGAGAAGATTGCAGAGGAAAAAAGCGGAATTCTTTGCAAAAATTCCACTTGTGTTCTGTATCCGAACCCTGATATTGAACATATTTTTGAGGGCAAATGCAAAAATCTTGTTATAGTAAATGAACATGGCAATTTCAAGAAAAACAACCTTGCAACCGCAAATGCCGTGCTTGAATTGTTAGGTGTTCCGACCGTTGAACAATGTGCTGAGTTGCCTGCAAGGCAGGAATATATCGGCTCTGTTATGCTTGACGGTGCTCATAATAAAAACGGTGCACAGGCTCTTGAACCGTATCTTCCAAACGGAAAAGTCACCGCCGTTATCGGTATGATGAAAGACAAGGATGTTGACGGATATTTGTCAATCATTGCTCCGCATTTGAACAGAATTATCACCACAACTCCCGACAATCCTCGCTCTATGCCTGCCGAGGAGTTGAAACAACTTGCTCAAAAATACTGCAATGATGTCGTTGCGGTTGACAGTTCAAACGAAGCTGTGGCGCTTGCAAAGCAGGACGAAAACTTCAAACTCGTTTGCGGTTCTTTTTATCTTGCAAGAGAGGTCAGAAATTTAATTTAACCGCTTCTATAATTTTACAAAATACGCTATGCCAATCTGTTACTATGTTAACGGATTGGTATTTTTTTATTTTTAGATTTGGGGGATAAATATGAATGTAACAATCGAATCAAGCGGAAATCTTGTAATTGCATATTTGTACGGCGAAATCGACCACCACACCGCTGTTGATATTCGGGACAAGATTGATAACGCATTGAGCTTCATCAAGCCACAGCATCTTATCTTGGATTTTAAGAATGTAACTTTTATGGATTCAAGTGGTATAGGGCTTGTTATGGGTAGGTATAGACTGTTGATGAATTTTCACGCAAGCCTCGAAATCCGTAATGTCACAAAGCAAACCAAAAAACTTATGGAACTTGCAGGGCTCGGCTCAATTGCAATCATTAAGGAAATATAAGGAGAAAAATGATGAAAATAAAAAACGAATTTAAGTTGACCGTTGACAGTAAAAGCGTAAACGAGAGCTTTTGCAGGGTAGTTGTTACTGCCTTTGCTTCTGCTCTTGACCCAACTATCGAGGAAATTACGGATTTGAAAACCGCCGTGTCCGAAGCTGTTACCAATTCAATAGTTCACGGCTATGCCGACACTTGCGGAAAGATTTACATAACGGGTCAGCTATTAGAAAATGATGTTATAAAAATCAAAATCAAGGACAAGGGCAGGGGCATTGCCGATGTCGGCGAAGCAATGACACCGCTGTACACAACAGGCGGAAGTGACAGAGCAGGACTTGGTTTTACTGTTATGCAGTCATTTTGTGACAGAGTCAGCGTCACTTCGTCACTCGGAATCGGCACAACGGTTGTCCTAACTAAAAAAATCAGCGGTCGTACAAAATGGTAACAAAAAGCAGAAATAAAATGATTGAGGACAATATCGGTCTTGTTCACTCCATTGCCAAACGATTCAAGGGCAGAGGAGAGGACTATGACGATTTGTATCAGGCAGGCTGTGTCGGTCTTATCAAAGCGGTTGATAATTTTGATGAGTCAAAAGGGTTTCTCTTTTCGACCTATGCAGTGCCCGTCATAATGGGCGAAATCCGTCGTCTTTTTCGTGACGGAGGTGCAGTCAAAGTCTCTCGCTCTTTGAAAGAAAAATCTATCAAGGTACAGGCTATTAGAGAAAAGTTCATTAAGAAAGAACTTCGAGAACCGACCGTCAGCGAATTGTCGAAACTTTGCGGAATAGAAACCGAAGAATTGTCCGAAGTGCTTAATATAATCAATCCGGTTGTTTCTTTGAGTTGTACAACGGAGGACGGAGACGAAACAATCGACATTCCCGTTGATGACACGGACAAGCTGTTTGACAGATTATCTGTTCATCACGCAATCAGAGATTTGTCAAATGATGAACTTCTGTTGATAAAATATAGGTTTTATGAGGGTAAAACGCAGTGTGAATCAGCCAAACTTTTGGGGATATCACAGGTGCAGGTGTCTCGGCGAGAAAAACAGCTACTTGCAAAATTAAGAGCAAAACTTGAATAATTAATGGTATAATAATACATCTAATCGGTTGATTAAATTTGGCGTATTTCAGGAACTTTATCAACAGTCTGAATTTTTGTTTGCATTTTTACTTTGTTTATGGTATGATTATACATTATATTCTATAAAATAGGGAGAACAAGTATGCAAATATTTGATTTGGCAATTTCCGTTAACGACCTTATTGCAAAGGTTGACGGTTGGGTTTGGGGATGGCCTCTCATCATCCTCATTTTGTGTGCGGGCGTTTGCCTTTCTGTCAGAACGGGTTTCATTCAAGTGTTTCACCTCGGTAAAGCACTTAAATTTATGGTGAGAAATGAAGAGGACGGACAGGGCGAAGTAACTTCGTTCGGCGCTCTTTGTACTGCACTTTCGGCTACAATCGGCACAGGTAACATCGTTGGTGTTGCAACTGCTATTTGCCTCGGTGGTCCGGGTGCAATGTTTTGGATGATTGTTGCCGCATTTTTCGGTATGGCAACAAAGTACAGCGAGGGTTTCCTTGCAATCAAGTACCGTCAGGTTCATGCTGACGGTCACTATCTCGGCGGTCCTTTCTATTATATCGAAAAAGGTATGGGCGAAAAGTGGAAGCTTGTAGTTTTCAATCAAGTTTTTCATCTCA
>CABQCC010000079.1 GCA_902462495.1 uncultured Eubacterium sp.
GTTGATGCCGATTACAGCCAGATTGCAAAGACCCGATGCCAAAATCGCAACCGTGTCGTTGGTTGATGTGTCGCCGTCTACGGACAACATATTGAAACTGTCTTTGACAACTTCAAGAAGCGATTTCTTGAGCATTTCTGCTGATATGTCGGCGTCCGTTGTGATGAACGAAAGCATTGTTGCCATATTAGGATGAATCATACCGCTTCCTTTTGAAATTGCTCCGATATGGCAGGTTTTGCCTCCGAGTGTAAATTCGCAGGCAAATTCTTTTTTTACGGTGTCGGTGGTCATTATTGCATTTGCCGTTGAGTCGGAGCCGTTTTTGTTAAGACCCGAAACGAGTTCGCCGATTCCGCTTTCGACAAAACTCAAATCAAGCGGTTGACCGATGACGCCGGTGGAGGCAACGATTACATCGCTGCTTGAAATTCCAAGAGCGTCCGCAGCAATTTTGCACATTCCCTCCGCTTTTTCTATGCCGTCCGCATTGCAGGTGTTTGCAATTCCGCTGTTGCAGATAACGGCTCTTGCTTTGCCGTCACTTATGTTCTTTCGTGTGACGGTTATCGGAGCTCCGCAAACAAGATTTTGTGTGTAAACTGCCGCAGTATCACACTCTTTTTCGCAAAAAATAAGTGCAAGGTCTTTCTTGTCTTTGTTTTTGCGAATACCGCAATGTATCCCGTTTGCGGTGAAACCCTTTGGTAAGGTAACTCCGCCCTCCATGAATTTTATGTTCATTAGTTTGTCCTTCCGTTTATAATTCTAAGCCGTATTCGGGTGGCAAGCCCATAACGATGTTCATACATTCAAGCGCCGCCCCCGATGCACCTTTTCCGAGATTGTCGTAAAGGGCGGTAAGAAGTATTCTGTCGCCGTTTCCTGCTACGGAAATGTCCATGCTGTCAAGTTCCGATTTTGAATTTGACGCTATAAATCCGCCATTGTCTATTGAGTCTTTATACTTGACTATCGGTGAATTGTATTTTGAACGGTAAACCGACTTTATGTCCTCAACCGTTTTTCCGTTGTTGAGCTGTGTTTTGAATATCGGTACGGTCACAAGCATACCGCTGTAGAAATCACATATGTACGGACAAAATATCGGAGTGACAGAAAGTCCGCTTATTTTTTGCATTTCCTTTAGATGCTTGTGTTCCTGAGTCAGAGCGTATTCTCTCGGCGCACACAGTTCAGGCGGTTTTTCGTCACTTTCGTAAAGTGCTATGCCTTTTTTGCCTGCTCCGCTATATCCCGACATGGCGTGACAGAAAAAGTTTTGGTCGGGAGATATAATGTTGTTGTCAATTAACGGCTTCACAAGTGCAATGAAACCGCTTGCGTAGCATCCCGGCGAAGCAATACGCTTTGCCGAGGCAATTTTTTCAAATCCGTCATCAAAAAGTTCAGGAAAGCCGTATATCCAACCGTCACTTGTTCTGTGAGCCGTGGAGTTGTCAATAATGACCGTGTCGCTGTCGGCAACAAGCTCTGCCGCTTCAACAGACGCCGCATCGGGCAGACAGAGAAAAGCTATGTCGGCACTGCAAAGAGCATCTTTTCTTGCATTGATGTCTTTGCGAAGCTCGTTTGGCAGAGTTATAAGCTCAATGTCGTTTCGCTTTTTCAGGCGGTCAAATATTTTAAGTCCCGTAGTGCCTTGACTGCCGTCTATAAATACCTTTGTCATATGTTTTGTTCCTTTATTAACGCTTCGATTCTTTCTGCCTGTTTCAGCACATTTTGCGGTGCGGGACCGCCAAAAGAAGTTCTGCCGTTTACGCATTTGTCAAGGTTGATTGCTTCGTAAACGCCGTCGTCAAACAGGTCGCAGATTTTTTTGTATTCCTCCAAAGGGAGAGTTTCAAGCGTCAGTCCTTTTTTGATACAAAGTGCCACAATTTCGCCTGTCGCTTTGTATGCGTCACGAAACGGCAAACCTTTGCCGACAAGAAAATCGGCACAATCGGTGGCGTTGATGAATCCTCCTGCCGCCGCTTTGCGCATATTTTCGGGAATGGCTGTCATTGTTTCAAGCATCGGAATGAAAGTTGTGAGGCAAATTTTTGCCGTGTCAAAGGCGTCAAATATAGCTTCTTTGTCCTCCTGCATATCTTTGTTGTAGGCAAGAGGCAAGCCTTTCATCATTGTCAGCAGAGTTGTCAAATCTCCGAAAACACGACCCGATTTGCCACGGATAAGTTCGGTTATGTCGGGGTTTTTCTTTTGTGGCATTATTGAAGAACCTGTTGAAAATGCGTCATCAAGTTCAACAAATTTGAATTCCCAAGAGCACCAGAGGATTATCTCCTCGGAAAAACGGGATAGATGAACCATGAGTATTGACAGCACCGAAGCAAGCTCCATACAAAAATCTCTGTCGGATACACCGTCAAGTGAGTTCGGCATAGGAGCGGTAAAACCGAGCGCTTTTGATGTCATATTTCTGTCAATGTTGTATGTTGTTCCTGCAAGTGCGCAAGAACCGAGAGGGCAGTAGTTCATTCTTGCTTTCGCATCTGCCAAACGCTCGCAGTCACGAAGCAACATTTCGGCATATGCCAAAAGATGATGTCCAAAGGTTATCGGTTGTGCTCTTTGCATATGGGTGTAGCCCGGCATAACCGCATTCGAGTATTCTTTTGCTTTTTTGCAAATCACATCTATCAAATTTGTCACAAGTTCATACACGCTGTCACATTCGTGGCGAAGATAAAGTCTTATGTCGAGTGCCACTTGGTCGTTTCTGCTTCGTGCCGTGTGAAGCCTTTTGCCTGCCGAGCCGATACGATTTGTCAATTCGCCCTCAACAAAGGTGTGTATGTCCTCTGAGTTAGGGTCGATTTCCAATGTTCCGTTTTCGATTTCGGCTTTGATTGCGTTTAGCCCATCAACGATTTTTGCAAGGTCGTCGGGGGATATTATTTCTTGTGTGCAAAGCATGGTTGCGTGTGCGATGCTTCCGTCTATATCCTCCTTGTACATTCTGCTGTCAAACGCTATTGATGAGTTGAAGTCGTTTGTTTTTGGGTCTAAAGCTTTTTGAAATCGTCCCTGCCAAAGTTGCATTTTTTTACTCCTGTGTTTGTGCTAAAGTGTTGTTTGTTATTATTTGTTATTGTTTGTTTCTTTCGTTGTCAAGCAAAGCTTTTACTTTAATCGGAAGTCCGAAAAGATTGATAAATCCGCTTGCGTCCGTTTGGTCGTATGCTCCTCCGTCATCGCCGAATGAGGCAACATTTTCGTCATAAAGTGTGTACGGAGAGGTTACGCCTGCGTTGATGATGTTGCCCTTATAAAGCTTTAACTTTACATCGCCTGTTACGGTTTGCTGAGTGTTGTCAACAAATGCCGAAAGTGCTTCACGCAGAGGTGTAAACCACTTGCCGTCATATACAAGCTCGCCGTATTTTTCGGCAACAAGCTTTTTGTAGTGAGATGTGTCACGGTCAAGAGTTATCATTTCAAGAAGTTCGTGAGCTTTGTAGAGAATAGCACCGCCCGGTGTTTCATATACACCACGGGATTTCATACCTACAAGACGGTTTTCTACAATGTCAAGAAGTCCGATGCCGTTTGCACCGCCGATTGCATTGAGTTTTTCAACAAGAGAAAGTGCGTTAAGTTCTTCACCGTCAATTGCGGTAGGAACGCCCTTTTCAAAATGAATTGTGATGTAGGTCGGCTCGTTCGGTGCTTTTTCGGGTGAAATTCCGAGTTCCAAAAATCCATCATTGTTGTACTGCGGTTCGTTTGCGGGATTTTCAAGGTCGAGTCCTTCGTGTGAAAGGTGCCAAACATTTTTGTCTTTTGAATAATTTGTTTCACGGTTGATTTTGAGAGGAATGTTGTGCGCTTCGGCATAGTCGATTTCCTCATCACGGGATTTGATGTCCCACTCACGCCACGGAGCAATGATTTCCATTTCAGGGGCTAATGCTTTGAGCGAAAGTTCAAAACGAACTTGGTCGTTGCCTTTTCCTGTACAGCCGTGGCAAATTGCGTCTGCTCCCTCTTTCTTTGCAATGTCGGCAAGTCCTTTTGCAATGCAAGGACGAGCGTGAGATGTGCCGAGGAGATATTCCTCGTATTCTGCACCTGCTTTAAGGCAAGGCCAAATATAATTTTCTATGTAGTCCTTTTTTAAATCGAGAACATAGAGCTTTGATGCGCCTGTTTTCAATGCCTTTTCTTCAAGTCCGTCAAGCTCGGTGCCCTGTCCGACATCACCCGATACCGCAATTACTTCGCAATTGTTGTAGTTTTCTTTGAGCCATGGAATAATGATTGATGTATCAAGTCCGCCGGAATAGGCGAGAACAACCTTCTTGATGTCTTTCTTGTCCTTTTTCATAATATTACCTCCTGTTACAGACGAAAGCCTCGTCTTTTGCTTATGGGGAAATTATACATCCACTTGATACAAAAATCAAGAGTTTTTTGCATAATTATTCGTAAAATTTGCGTATTTGTAGGATTTTACAACATATTTATACATAAAAAGTGAGTTTTTATGCAAAAATAAAAATTCTTTTTTGACAGTTTTCATTGATGTGCATTTGTGCCTTTGCATACAAAAGCCTTGAAATTGGGATAGGTGTTTGTTATAATATAAAAAATATTTGGTATACTGATATCAATATAAATAGTATGAACACAAACTTTGGGGTTGTCATAATTGACAGCCCATTATTAAAATGGTGATAATATGTTTGTAGATATTGCGAAAATAAAAATTAAAGGCGGCGACGGCGGTGCCGGTGCGGTTGCCTTTCACAGAGAAAAATATGTTGCGGCAGGCGGTCCTGACGGCGGTGACGGCGGAAAGGGCGGAGATGTTGTTTTTGTAGTTGACGACAATCTTGCAACTCTTGCCGATTTCAGATATAAGCGCAAGTATTCCGCACCGAACGGCGAGGGCGGAAAAGGCGGTCGTTGCAACGGCAAAAAAGGTCAAGACCTCGAAATCAAAGTGCCTCGTGGCACAATCATCCGTGAAGCGAACAGCAAGGCTGTTATGGCGGATATGAGCAAAACGGAGCGTTTTGTTGCCGCAAAGGGCGGAAAAGGCGGATGGGGCAATATGCACTTTGCAACTTCAACCCGTCAAGTTCCTCGTTTTGCAAAGCCGGGTGTTCCGGGCGAGGAGTGGGAAGTCAGCCTTGAACTTAAACTTCTTGCGGATGTCGGTCTTGTCGGTTATCCGTCAGTCGGCAAAAGCAGTCTTATTTCCGTTGTTTCACAGGCAAAGCCGAAAATCGGCGATTACCACTTCACAACTCTTGTGCCGAATCTCGGCGTTGTAAGTATGGGTGAGGGCAACAGTTTTGTTCTTGCGGACATTCCGGGACTTATTGAGGGTGCAAGCGAGGGCGTTGGCTTGGGTCATCAGTTCTTGCGTCATGTTGAGCGTTGCAGAATGTTGATTCACATTGTTGATGTCAGCGGCAGCGAGGGCAGAAATCCGATTGATGATTTTGAAAAAATCAACGAGGAACTCAAAAAATTCAATCCCGACCTTGCCGAGCGTCCTATGATTGTTGCAGGCAACAAGATTGATATGGCAGAGCCTGAACAGATTGAAGAATTCAAAAAATATGTCAACGACAAGGGCTATGATTATTACTCAATTTGTGCGCCGATTATGGAGGGCACAAAGGAATTGATGAATGTCACTTGGAATATGCTCAAGGAGCTTCCGCCGATTAAGGAATACGAGGTTGAGGAAATTCCGCTTGAGTCACTCATTCCGGAGGATGACAACAGCTTTAAGATTACTCAAGAGGACGAGGGCTACTATCTTGTTGAAGCAAAATGGTTTCCAAGAGTTCTCAAGGGTATTGATGTTACCGACTACGAGGCACTTCAGTATATGCAAAGAGTGCTTGAAAAAAGTGGCGTGTTTGACGCATTAAGAGAGAAAGGGATTCAAGAGGGCGATATTGTCAGCCTTTATGATATTGAATTCGAGTATATTCCGTAATGAGATTTACAGACAAAGAAGCACATCCAAACGAACTCAGTCCGCTTAATCTTGCGTTTATCGGCGACTGCATTTATGAAATGCTTGTGCGTGAAACCTTGGTGCTTGATGCAAACCGTCCCGTAAATGATTTGCACAAGGAAAGCGTAAAATATGTGTCGGCAAAGGCTCAAACTTTGGCTTATGACAAAATCAAGGATGTTCTCACCGAGCAGGAAACCGCAGTGTATAAGCGTGGCAGAAATGCCAAGGTGGGGCATAATCCAAAATCTGCAAGTCAGGGAGAGTACCACATCGCAACAGGTGTTGAGGCTCTTTTTGGGTATTTGTATCTCACCGAGCAGGACGACAGAATTAAAGAACTGTTTGGAATAATAACAGAATAAAAAACATTTTAATAAGAATAACCGTTCATGTGTTCCCGTAATACAGGGCGGTTATTTTTTTGAATAAAGTTGTAAAAATACGGTTAGATACGGTGTTATTATTTCCATGGCTTTATCTGCCGACATTAAAATTATAAATTTACTGTGTTGAACTTTATTGACACAAAAAGTACACAATGGCATTTGCCTGCG
>CABQCC010000080.1 GCA_902462495.1 uncultured Eubacterium sp.
CTCACGGTATTTAATTCAAATTACTTAAGACCCAACTCCGGATGTCTTGCAGCAACAACACCGAAAGCATCTTCTGCAATATCAACAGCGAGTTTGATGTCCTCATCTGTTACGGCAGCGTTCATAAAGTGGTTGTGGTGAGAAGCAAGGAACAGACCTCTGCTTACACATTCAGCAATCCACTCCTGATGAAGCATAAGGCTGTCATCATTTGCGATACGGAGATAGAAGAGTGCAGGCTCACCCGAAACCTTGAGGTTGAAGCCGTGCTCCTTACCTGCGGCAACAAGACCGTCGCAAAGAAGTGTGCCCTTTTCTCTGAACATCTTAGGTGTGTCAAGTCTCTTCATCTTAGGAATACAAGCAAGACAAGCAGCGAATGGCTCGGCGCTCATCCAATATGAACCTGTATATACAACCGATGAAGCAGTATTCTTCATATATTCCTGACCGCATACAGCAGACATATTGTAGCCGTTTGCAAGTGCTTTACAGAAGCAGATAAGGTCTGCCTTAAAGCCGTAGTAATGGTCAGAACCTGCAAGGTCAAGACGGAAGCCTGTACGAACATCATCGATGATAAGAACCATACCGTGATCGTCGCAGAACTTACGAACCTTTGCCCACTGCTCTTTTGTTGCAGTTGTGTTATCAAAGAAGTTACCGTGGTCGTACGGCTGTGCAATAAGACCTGCGAAATCGCCGTTTGCCTCATCATATGCCTTTTGCATAGCGTCCATATCGAACCAAGGAACAACAACATTGTTTTCTACTTCTTCAGGGAGGATACCGGGATAGTCAGCCTTTTGAGCCCACTGGAAGTCACCGTGATAGTAACCCTTGAAGAACATCATCTTCTTTTTGCCTGTATGTGCTCTTGCACACATTACGGAGAAAGTTGTTGCGTCTGAGCCGTTCTTCATAAAGAATGCCCAATCAGCTGTTGCAACGGTGTCCTTGAGGAGCTCGGCGCATTCAACCATCTTGTATGACGGTGAAGTTGTGCAGTTGCCACGCTTAAGCTGTTCCATAGCGGCAGCATCTACATCATCATCGCAATAGCCAAGAACATTCGGACCGTATGCGCACATAAAGTCAAGATACTTATTGCCGTCTACATCCCAAAAATATGTGCCCTTTGCGTGATCAGACATCAATGGCCATTTTGTGATTGGGAGGAACAAGCCTTCAGACGGACCGAGGTGACCGTAAACACCTGAAGGAATTGCGTTGAGGGCTCTGTTGAACCACTCTTGTGATTTTTCGTGTTTATATTCAGGAAATTTGCTCATTATACCGTGTCCTCCTTAGCCCAAATATACAGCAACTCTGTCAAGAATTCTGTTGATATTGTCAATCATATTAATCATACCGCACATATAGATATTGCCTGCACAAAGCTCTGCCATTGTTGATGCAGTGCCGTTGAAAAGTGCATTTGCAAGTTCTACAGTCTTAAACTCCATTACCGCTCTCGGAGTGTCAGGCTTTTCCTTGATGAGTTCAAGGTGATGATCTCTTGCTCTGACTGTTACATAACAAGCGTCTGTGATGCCCATCTGAATGTCACCGTCAGGGATGTATGATGCAGAAAGCTTGCTGATTGAATCTGTGTTGCCCAATGCACAAATAGCACCGCCGATTGTGTACATTGTGAGGATAGTTGACTTTCTGAAGAAATCCTTATCCTTCAAATCTTCTTCACTTGGCATAAGATACTTTGTCAAAATATTTGTAAGCTTTGTGAAAGGACCCATAAGAAATGACAAAACCTGTGCAATATTCTTTGCAGGAATACCCGGCTTGCTGTCATCAATAAGGGCATTAAACTTTTCAGGAGATGCAAACTTCATCTTGCAGGTGCAACCGTAGTCACCCTCTGTCATTTTGCATCCATCTTGTGTGAAATGATAAGTTACACAAGGACCGTCCGTAACATCAAAACACAATGAAACAGGCTTTTTGAGTCCTCGGCAAACTGCTTTTGCTTCGTCAACCATATCGCAAAGATTCTCTAATGTTGCGAGAACGCCGTACGCATTGACAAATGCCATTGATTTTGCTTCTTTCAAAACAATTCCTCCTTAATTCTGTCGTTGTTAAAATTTAACATACGAATGCCTAATATACATTGAAATTATAGCATAAGTCACAGTTTTTATCAACAAAATATATTAAATAAATGTAAACTAAATCAAATTTATACATTTATCACAAAATATTCCGCAACTTTTTGTATCATAATATTATTTTACTGTTAAAATATAGCTTGACAAATAAATATCAAAGTCAACGCAAACAAAAAATAATCGGACAACCCAACGGTTATCCGATTAAACTTTATCAATTTATAAATGCAAATACACCGGCAGTAAGACCGCTGAGTCCCATAAGCACCGCCAATACAATAGCTGTAATTTTTACCCAAGTTCTGTTCATTCGATTTTCCTCTTATTCCATAAATTTGCCGGCTGCCTCAACCAAAGTGTCTGCAAGAGTGTGAGCACTGTTTTTATCTGTGCCGATTGCAGTAATATATGCCTTGATTTTCGGCTCTGTGCCTGACGGTCTGACAATAACCTTATTGCCATCGGTAAGGTCAAATGCAATAACATTTGATTTTGGCAAATCAATAGTCTTTGACGGAGAACCGTCTGCATAAGTGACGGTTGAACTTTCGTAATCAGACACGGCTGTTACTGCCATACCTGCAATTTCCTTTGGCGGATTTGTGCGGAGTGTGTCCATAATAGATGCCATTTTGTCCATACCTGCCGCACCCTCAAAAGTGTATGACTCAACAACATTAGCATAGTAGCCGAATTCATCATAAAGAGAGTTCATAACGTCAACAAGGTTCATATTCTTTGTTTTGTAATAAGCCGCCATTTCGCAAATAAGCATTGAAGCAACAACTGCGTCCTTATCTCTTGCATGAGTGCCTGCAAGGTAGCCGTAGCTTTCTTCAAATCCCATAACAAAGTCGCTTGCTCTGCCCTCTGCCTCAAGATTTGTGATAAGCTCGCCGATATACTTAAATCCCGTGAGAAGATTTTTGAAAGTGCAGTTATATTTTTTAGCAATAACTTCTGCAAGGTCGGTTGAAACAAAGGATTTTACGGCAATTGCAGATGACGGCAATGTGCCCTTTGCGTTACGCTCCGAAAGAATGTAATTGAGGAGCATTGCGCCAACTTCGTTACCGCTCAAAAGAACAGGCTCGCCCTTATCATCGGGAACGGCAATGCCAACTCTGTCGCAGTCAGGGTCGGTTGCAAGAAGCAAATCCGCCTTGATAGTCTTGTTCATTTCAAGTCCAAGTTCGAACACCTGCTTAATTTCCGGATTTGGGAACGGACAAGTCGAGAAGTTGCCGTCAGGATTTTCCTGCTCAGGAACAACATAAACATTCTTAACACCGATTCTGTCGAGAATTTCACGAACCGGCTTGTTGCCCGTGCCGTTAAGCGGAGTATAAATAACCTTTAAATCGGCGTTCTTTACAATATCGGGATTGATACATTGCTTTTGAACCTCGTCAAGGAACAATTCGATTACATCCTTGCCGATAAACTCGATTCTGCCATCGGCAACAGCCTTGTCAAAATCAACCTTTTTGATGCCTGTAAAGTAATCCACCTTTTGAATGAACTCGTATGTTTCCGACGCTTCTTCATCGGTCATTTGATAGCCCTTTGGATTGTAGCACTTATAGCCGTTATACTTTGCAGGGTTGTGCGAAGCGGTGAGAATGATACCGCTTGATGTGTGGAAGTGACGGATTGCGAATGAAAGGCAAGGAGTCGGCTCAAGTTCGTCATAAATATAAACCTTGATGCCGTTTGCAGCCAAAATGATTGCAGCCTCTTTGCTGAAATATTCCGATTTAATTCTGCTGTCGTAGCCGATTGCAACGGACGGTGACTCGTAGTGAGCGTTGAGAAAATCCGCAAGTCCCTGTGTTGCTCTGCCGACTGTGTAAATATTCATTCTGTTTGTGCCTGCTCCGATTACACCACGAAGTCCGGCAGTACCAAATTCGAGTGAACGATAGAATCTATCCAAAATCTCATCGTCATTGTCCTTTATGCTTTCAAGTTCTGCCGTAAGGTCAGGGTCGCCTGTTGCCTTTTGCAACCACTCGTTATATAAAGCGTTAATGTCCATAAGAAACTCCTTAATCAATTAATGTTTATTTGAAAATTCGAACTTATTTTAAACTTATTATTTTGTATTGTCAATATTTCAAATATAATGTATAATATTTATTAACAATTTATTTGCAGGTGATGAAATGAAAAAGAGAATTGCATTGTGGGACAATCTGAAATTTCTGCTTATCATATTGGTTGTAATAGGACATTTTGCACAACAGCTTAGAGATAACAACGAGATTTTGCAAAGAATATATGTGCTGATATACTCTTTTCATATGCCGGCTTTTATTTTTGTGACAGGATTGTTTTCAAAAAGAGCCGTAAATGAAAAAGATATCAAGAAAATATTGCCGTACTTAACTTGCTTTTTTGCAACAACGGTTACACTCTTTTTGACAACCTCGGCACTTGGTTGGGAATCAAAATTCGAACTGTTCAGTCCGGGCGGATTGCCGTGGTACTTGATGTCTATGTTCATTATGTTTCTGATTACAATGCTGTTGAAAGATTACAAACCGCAATACATATTTATATTGTCACTGTTCATAGGCGTTATGTGCGGATTTGTACAAGCAGAAGATCCCGACTTCTTCACTTGGATGCGAACCCTCATATTCTATCCGTTTTTCTATCTCGGATATTGCCTTGACAGCGAAAAAATCGAAAAAGCAACAAACAAAATCTATCTGAAAATCATCGCTGTTGTGTTTTTTGTGACGATGTACATACTCATTTTTTCATATCCGAAAGAGGCAAGAACACTCAGCCAGCTCAACACGGCAAGGCATTTTTATTCGGAATTGGGACGATTTGAACCTCTCGGATGGCTGTACAGAATTATGTGCTACGCAATAGGATTTGCGGCGATATTCCTGCTGATAAGCCTGATTCCGAGAAAAAATATTTCAGCTTTCACAAAATACGGAGGACGAACACTCGGAATATATATGTTCCATTATGTCGTTATATATATATTATTATATGTATTCAATATCCAAGATATATTCAAATCCGTTTTTCCAAACAGCTGGGCATATTTAATCATCCCTGTTGCAATACTGACAGCATATTTCTGTGGCAATCCGCTGTTCAATCAGGTATCGCAAAAGCTGTTTTCACGCAAAGGAAAACTGAAAGGATAAGCTATGTTTGCTAAAGTAAAAAGTGAAGGACTTTTGGGAATAGAAAGCTACGATGTTGAGGTTGAAGCTGACCTCAGCTCAGGCATGCCGAGATTTGACCTTGTCGGCTTGCCCGACACGGCGGTTAAAGAAAGCCGTGAGCGTGTGAGAGCGTCAATCAAAAACTGCGGTTTTGACTTCCCTGTTTCAAGAATAACGGTTAACATTGCCCCTGCCGACATCAAAAAAGCAGGTGCCGTATACGACCTGCCGATACTCATTTCAATCCTAAAAGCAAGCGGTCAAATCAAGGCAAACTTAGATGATTTTGCATTTATCGGTGAGTTGTCGCTTGACGGTGAAATTCGCAAGGCGAACGGCGTTTTGCCAATGGTTTTGCGTGCAAAAGAAAAAGGAATAGGTGCAATTTTTGTGCCGTATCAAAACGCATTCGAAGCAAGCGTTGTCAACGGCATTGACATTCTCCCTGCAAAAAGCATAAAAGAAATTGTTTCTCACCTTGATTTCGGCAAACTGATTGAGCCTGTTTCGCACGATATAAGCGAGGAGGACACGCTCACAGAACAACTTGATTTTGCCGATGTCAGAGGTCAGGAAGCCGCAAAAAGAGCTATTGAAATCGCTGCGGCAGGCTCACACAACTTGATTATGATTGGTCCTCCGGGCACAGGAAAATCAATGCTTGCAAAGAGAATCGGCTCGATTTTGCCCGATATGACATTTGACGAAAAAATCGAAACAACGGCGATTTATTCCGTTGCGGGAATGTTGCCCGAAGATGTAAAATTAATATCAAAGCGACCGTTCAGAAGTCCTCACCACACAATCTCTGCACAAGGATTGACGGGCGGCGGAACAAACCTCAGACCGGGCGAATTGTCGCTTGCACACAACGGCGTGCTGTTTATGGACGAGTTCCCCGAATTTGACAGACGAACAAAGGAATCACTCAGGCAACCGCTTGAAGATTCAAGAGTTACAATCAGCCGTGCAGGCGGTACAGTCAGTTATCCTGCAAACCTGATGGTTGTTGCCGCAATGAACCCTTGCCCGTGCGGTTATCTCGGTCATCCGAGAACGCCGTGCAAATGCACAGACGGAGCCACTTGAGATTTGTACCAAAGGTCTTGAAGAAGTTTTCGTACTTTTCTCTGTCG
>CABQCC010000081.1 GCA_902462495.1 uncultured Eubacterium sp.
GTAAAACTGCCTGTCGAACAAATCGTCGGCGCCGACAACAAGCGCACGAACAATATCAAATGCAAAGATGAATACGCAAATGCCCAAAACTATGAATGACAAAATTTTGGAAAGCTGATTGAGCTTGATTTGGAGAGGGGTTTCCTCGTCCTTTGCCTGTGTGAGTGCATCGGCAATCTTGCCCATTTCGGTATCCATACCCGTTGCAACAACAACTGCCTTGCCTCTGCCGTATGCAACCGATGAGCCCATATAGCACATATTTTTTCTGTCGCCAAGCGGAACATCATCAGAGCCGAGCGGGTCGATAGGCTCTGCTGTTTTGGTTACGGGCACGGATTCGCCCGTAAGTGCGGATTCCTCAATTTTCATAGAGGCACATTCGATAATTCGGCAATCGGCAGGAACGCTGTCACCTGCTTCAAGAACAACAACATCACCAACAACGATGTCCTCACTCTTTACTGTGACAACCTTGCCGTCACGAATAACCTTTGATGTGGCGGCGGCTATTTCCTGCAAGGCTTCAATCGCTTTTTCTGCCTTGCTTTCCTGATAAACGCCCAAAACCGCATTGATGATTACAACCACCATAATGATGATAACATCGGCATAGCCTTCGCCCTCACCGCCGACTGTGGCTGTGACTGCGCTGATTACTGCCGCAACAATCAAAATGATAATCATCGGGTCTGCAAGCTGAGATAAAAAGCGTTTGATAAGACTATCCTTTTTGCCCTCTGCAAGCTTGTTTTTGCCGTTTTTTTCAAGTCTTGACGAAGCTTCGGCGGATGAAATACCGCTTTGCTCCGACTTTACACCGGCAAGCACTTCTTCTTTCGTTTTCAAATACTCTTTCATACAGTACACCTTCCGTTAGAATATACTACAACGCAGGCTTTGTGCCTTGCATTTTTATATAAAAATAGACTCATACATAGTATCTGCACTATGCACAAGTCTCATTCTCTACAATTAAGCCAGCCTATATCGGCATGATGTTGACTTAACACACGATAACCGTGGAATTACTCCCCTGTCTTTAGTTAGAATATAACATACAGGTGTATAAAAGTCAACAGCGCAAATGTTAACATTTTCTTAATTGTTTTTTGAAAGCAACAAGAAACGGAGCAGACACAACAGCCGCCAAAACATAGGCTATCGGCTGTGAAAGTTCCAAGCCGACAATGCCGAAAAACCTCGGCAAAACAAGAGCAAGCGGAGCAAAGAAAAGTCCGTTTTGACAGCAAGCAAGGAACAGCGCCCTGCCCTTTTTGCCGATACTCTGAAATGTCATATTTGCGGTGAGTGCAGTAGGCAAAAACACAAGCGAAACACAGAGATAACGGAGTGCGGTTGCACCGATTTCAACAACTTCCGCTTCGCTTCTGAACCGACCGATAACCCACGGAGCAAATGCAAACATAATGCCCGAAAGAACGGTTACGGCAACCGTTCCGTAAATCCACAAAAAATCAATTGCCTTGCGAACACGGTCAAAGTCCTTACTGCCGTAATTGAACGCACTGACAGGTTGAAATCCCTGACCGATACCGACGCAAACGCTGAAAATCAGCATTGAACACCTATTTGAAACGCTCATAGCGGCAATACAGGTGTCGCCGTAAGGCGAAGCCATAACATTGAGAATCATTGTTGACAAACTGCCGAGTCCGTTACGCATAAAACTCGGAAATCCGGTTGCAACAATTTCCCAAATATCTCTGCCGTTAAGTCGAACATATTTCAAATTAATTCGGCATTGGCACTTTTTCATAATAAAAGCAGACAGCAAAATCGCCATACTCAAATACTGACTGATTGCCGTTGCAAGACCTGCGCCCGAAATACCCATATTAAATGTAAAAATAAATAAAGGGTCAAGCGCAATATTGAGAATACCGCCCGAAGTGAGTCCAATCATAGCAAGTCGGGCAAGTCCCTCGTATCGCAAAATATTATTCATCACACAGCTTGTACACATAGCCGGACCTGAAATGAGAATATAAAGTCCGTACTGCTTTGCATAGGGCAAAATCGTTTCGGTACTGCCGAGAAACGACATCAACTTGTCCAAAAAGAACAAACCGACAACCGCAATAACGGTGCTTATACCAAGTGATAAAAAGAATGCGGTTGAGCAAAACTTTCTGGCAGTTTCAACATCTTTTGCACCGAGCCGTCTTGAAACAATCGAGCCTGCACCCTGACCGAACATAAAACCGAATGCCTGAAAAACAGCCATAAGGCTGAACACAACTCCCGTTGCACCCGAAGCGGAAACGCTGATTTTTGACACAAAATAAGTGTCCGCCATATTATATGTTGTTGTTATAAGCATACTGATAACAGTAGGGACAGACAAGATAAATATAAGTTTATTTACCGGGGTTCTTGTCATTTTTTTATACTGTTTATCAGCTGCCGAATTTTCACTATTTGTCAAATTATCATCTTCTTACGCTAACATTATTTTTTGCAAGATAATCCTTTAGCACAGGGATAGGAAGTTCGTTAAAATGAAAGAGGCTTGCCGCAAGAACCGCATCTGCCTTGCCGTCAACAAAGGCGTCCAAAAAATGTTCTGCCTTGCCTGCACCGCCCGAAGCTATGACAGGAATACCGACCTTTTCGGACACAGCACGGGTGAGTTCAATATCATATCCTGTTTTTTGACCGTCACAATCCATAGAGGTCAAAAGGATTTCGCCTGCGCCTCTTTTTTCTGCTTCAACAGCCCATTCGACAGCGTCAATGCCTGTCGGAATTCTGCCGCCGTTGAGATAGACCTCCCAGCCTCCATCTGCCTTGCGTTTTGCATCAATCGCAACAACAACGCACTGCGAGCCGAATTTGTATGCAGCTTCATTGATTAAATCGGGATTGCGAACAGCGGCGGAATTGACAGAAATTTTATCGGCGCCTGCACGCAAAAGTTCCTTGAAATCATCAACGGATTTTATTCCGCCACCGACAGTAAACGGAATAAACACGGTGTCGGCAACTCTCGACACAATATCAATCATAGTGCTTCTGCCCTCGTGAGTTGCGGTTATGTCAAGGAGCACAAGTTCGTCTGCGCCCTGCTTGTCATAAGCCGCCGCACATTCAACAGGGTCGCCTGCATCTCGCAAATCAACAAACGAAACACCTTTTACTACTCTACCATTTTTAACATCCAAGCACGGAATTATTCTTTTTGCGTACATATTCAGTCCTCCCTATTAACAAAATTTCTAAGCAAAGCAAGTCCGAACTCGCTGCTTTTTTCAGGGTGAAACTGTGTGGCACAAACTCTGCCGTTTTGCACAGCACACTGAATAGGCACACCGTATTGTGTTGTGCCTGCAACAATATCCTCATCGGCATTTTTGAGATAATAAGAATGAACAAAATAAAAATAGCTTTCGTCCTTTATTCCCTCAAATATACCGTTTGTTTGATTAAGTTTTACGCTATTCCAGCCGATGTGCGGAACTTTCAGTCCGTTATCTTTCGGAATAGTAACAATATCGCCATTGAAAATTCCAAGACCTTTTACACCCGGTGATTCTTCGCTCGACTCAAAAAGAAGCTGAAGTCCAAGACAGATACCCAAAAAATGCTTTGAACCGTCAGCAGATTTTTTAATTGTTTCTTCAAGTCCTCGTTCTCTGATACAGCTCATTGCGTCTGCAAAAGAGCCGACACCCGGCAGGATAATATGAGATGCCGCATTTATCTCGTCTTTATTATCCGTAATCTTACTTTCTGCGCCGATAAAATCCAAAGCCTTTTTCACACTTTGCAAATTGCCTGCACCGTAATCAATGATTGCAACCATAATATTCTCCTATAATTTTGATATATTAATAATATCACTCAAAAAGAAAAAATGCAAATTTAAAATTGACAAATCTTTTCTATAATGTTATTATACTGTCATACTATTTAAGGAGGAGCGTTTATGAACATTTGGCACGACATATCTCCAAAGCGTATTAAGAAAGACCAATTCTACGCTGTAATCGAGATTTCAAAAGGCGGAAAGAACAAGTACGAGCTTGACAAAGAAACAGGCATGCTCAAACTTGACAGAGTTTTGTTTACATCAACTCACTACCCTGCAAACTACGGCTTTATTCCGAGAACATATGCCAGCGACAACGACCCCCTTGATGTTTTGGTGCTTTGCAGTGAGCAAATCAGACCAATGACAATCGTTGAATGCAAACCAATCGGCGTTTTGGTTATGGAAGACAGCGGAGCAAAAGATGAAAAAATCATTGCAGTTCCTGTCAACGACCCTAACTACAATTCATACACAAACATCGACCAGCTTCCAAGCCACAGATTTGACGAAATCAAGCACTTCTTTGAAGTGTACAAAACTCTTGAACACGACAAAAACACATCTGTAACAGAAGTTAAGCCAAAGGAAGAAGCAGTCAAGATTATTCAGGATTGTATCGACAGCTACATAAGGAATTTCCAATTATAATAAAAATAAGGCAAAGAAATCTTTGCCTTTATATACGGAGACGTATCGAAGTGGTCATAACGGGGCGCACTCGAAATGCGTTTGCCTTCACGGGCACGAGGGTTCGAATCCCTCCGTCTCCGCCACAAAACGGCAGTCAATATTGGCTGCCGTTAATTAAATCAGCTTTTGCAACAAATACATACAACAAAAAACAGACAACGGTTTGGGATGCGTTGTCTGTTTTTTATAAGTGCGATTCTGATTTGGGAGCACTTGATTGCAAATTTACTGTATAGACATATAATTACAGATCTATAATCACATTATACTAAAACATTGGCGGAAGTACAATATACACATTTAACAAAATAATTCTATCATTTTGTAGGATTATCCAAAAAAGTTTTTTATTTGGTAAAAAAATGTTCACACTTTATTTATAAAATATAAGGAACAAAATCTGTATATTGTTTTATGTTGAAATTTGATACTTTTTGAAAGCATAAAAATATGATATGATATTTTAAATTCGGAGGTGACTGTATGAAAAGAATCGTGACTGTGCAAGACATATCGTGTCTTGGCAAATGTTCTATTACTGTTGCCTTGCCGATTATTTCTGCTATGGGGATTGAAACGAGCATTATTCCGACTGCCGTTTTGTCGACCCACACACTTTGGGAGCACTATGTTTGTGATGATTTGACCGACAACATTCCGCTTGTTGCCGAGCATTGGAAAAACGAAGGCTTTAGATTTGACGCAATATACACAGGATACCTTGCATCGAGCAAGCAAATTGATGTTGTGTGCAAACTTTTTGACGAGTTCAAAACCGATGGCAACTTCATTTTTGTTGACCCTGCAATGGCTGACAACGGCGAAATGTACAGAAATTTTGACAAAAGTTTTGCAGATAAAATGCGTACGCTGTGTGCAAAGGCAGATATTATCGTGCCGAATATGACCGAAGCGTGCTTGTTGACCGACACGGAATACAAGAGCGACTACGATGACAAATACATTGCCGATTTGCTCAAAAAGCTAACCGACCTCGGTGCATCAAAGGCGGTTATCACAGGTGCTCATTATGACGGCAAATACGGAATTATGAGTTACGACAGCATAAATGACGAATACAGTTTTTATGCTCACCAAAAGATAGACCATATTTTTTACGGCACAGGCGACGTGTTCTCCTCTGCTTGCGTGGGTGCTTTGACGCAGGGTTATTCACTTGCCGAAGCAGTTGAAATTGCAGGCGAATTTGTTTTTGCAAGCATCAGCGCCACGATGAGAGACATGGACGCAAGGCTGTACGGAGTTAACTTTGAACAGGCGCTCCCCTTGCTGGCTAAATACAACAAATAAGACAAAGCAGTAGTTACATTCATTGTAACTACTGCTTTTTTATTATAGCTTTTCGTCTTTTGGAACTTTGCCGTGATGAATTGCATTGCCGATATTAACCGGTGAAAAATACAATTTTGCACGCTTGACAAAGGAATTAACCTTACTGCGATTAAATTCAATATCCGTCAAGCTGTAAACAACTGTGTTTTCTGCAACTTCCTTAGCGGTAACGCTGTCGTCAAGCTTCATAGTGATAACCTTTTCTTCGTTTGGCAACAAATCAAAGAAATTATCCGAAAACGGCAAATGAGTTGCCGAACATTCTGCCTTGACAAGACGGGCAAATTTGTCTGTCTTGATGTGAAGTTCAACGCTGTCATTTTTGACATAGATTTTTGTATTAAGCTTTGCTTTTGGCAAATTGAGATGTTTTTCATTATCAAAGAGGCAAGTTTTCTTTGCAACGATTTTGCCGTTTTGCTTTATGCTTGCAACAATGCCTGTTGACTTTTTGTCATAATCGTTTGCGCTTTGTCCAAAATTCGCAGAG
>CABQCC010000082.1 GCA_902462495.1 uncultured Eubacterium sp.
TTCGTCATCAGACGGACTTTTTATTTTTAGGTGTAACAGAGGGATTCGAACAAGGAGGGAGCAAAGCGGGAGAAAACAGTCCGGTGGACTGTTTTTGCCGACGTGCCAACGAGCAAAGCGAGGCGAGAGAGGCGACAGCCTCGGAAAAATCCCTTGCTCTCCGTATAGTAGCATTAATCGTATAAAAAACGGACTCGTCTTTTTAGGCGAGTCCGCTTCAATTTATTATAGCTTAAAGCATTTTTGGAGTGACTTGTAATCTCCGAGGACAAGCAGGGAGATGTTGCTTGAAAGCACGGTGTCAGGCGTTATTGCCATATTCAGATTGCCGTATTCTTTAAGAGCCAAAATGTTGATGTTGTACTTTTTGCGAATATCAATTCTTCCGATTGATTTGCCAATCCAATTGTCAGGCACTTGCACCTCAAAAATCGCATATGAATCGTCAACTTCAATGTAGTCGAGAATATGGTCGGAGGTGTATCTGATTGCAGTCCATTTTGCCATTTGCTTTTCAGGATAAACAACCTTGTCGGCACCGTTTCGAAGCAAGAATTTCTCTTGAACATCTCTTTTTGCTGCCGAAACAACAAATTCTGCACCCAATTCTTTGAGCAATGATGTTGTTTCAAGCGAGTTTTGAAAGTTGCCCGACATTGTTACAATGCAGACATCAAAATTTCTGATTCCAAGTGATTCCAAAAAGTCGGGATCTGTGCTGTCGCCGATTTGAGCGTTTGTAACATACTGCAAAACATCATTGACCTTTTCTTCGTTTTCGTCAACTGCCATAATCTCGTGACCCAATTGGTTAAGCTCCATTGCAATGTGCTTGCCAAAGTGTCCAAGACCGATAAGTAAAATATTTTTCATTTTGTGCTCCTTTAACCTACTGTGATTTTATCAAGCGGTAATTTTGCATTGATATGCTTTTTGCCCGATAATGTTGCGTAAATGAGGGTTAAGCCTCCGACTCTGCCGAAATACATCAAAGCTATAAGAATAATCTGTGATGCTAAACTCAATTTTGGCGTGATCCCCAAAGTTAACCCTACTGTGCCGATTGCAGAAGCGGTTTCAAACAGGCTTGCAACCAACGGCAACTTTTCGATAGTGCAAATTGAAACACCGCCGATGAAGAAAAAAGTGATGTACATCATAACTATTGTTGCCGCATTTTTTATAACGCTGTCGTCAATTCTTCTGCCGAATGCACAAACATGTTCTTTTCGCCTAAAACAAGTAAAGGCGTTGAGAATAAGTACGGCAATTGTTGTTGTTTTAAGACCGCCTGCCGTTGAACCCGGTGAACCGCCGACAAGCATAAGAAAAATCATAATTGCCTGTGACGGTCGAGTCAGCTTTGTCAAATCGGTTGTGTTAAAACCTGCCGTTCTTGTTGTGACTGATTGGAACAGGGAAGCGAGCAATCTGTTGCCGATGCTGTAATCCTTATAGTCAAAAATGAAGAAATATATAGCCGGCAGTAAAATTAAAACAAGTGATGTAACAAGAATAATCTTGCTTTGCATACGATATTTCTTAATCTTGAACTTGTTGTTATATATGTCGTCCCAAGTCAAAAATCCGATACCGCCGATTACAATAAGAAGCATAACGGTTATATTGATAACCGGATTTGATGTGTATGAGGTTAGCGAGCAGAATTGATTGCCCTTTGTTCCTAAAATGTCAAATCCTGCGTTGCAAAATGCGGAAATGGAATGAAAAACAGACATCCAAATTCCTTTTGCACCAAAGTTCTTGCAGAAAACAGGCATCATAGAAACAGCACCGACTGCTTCTATAATAAATGTGCCTGTGATGATGAACTTTGTCAGCCTGACAATTCCGCCAACCTTTGGAGCGGAAATTGCGTCTTGCATTGTGCTTCGTTGCATAAGCGATATTCTTCTGCCTGCAAGCATAGAAAACGATGCGGCAATAGTGACAACTCCGAGTCCGCCGATTTGAATAAGCGTTATAATTATCGCTTGCCCAAAAGCAGACCAGTAACTGCCCGTGTCTTTAACTACAAGTCCGGTTACGCAAACGGCGGAAGTTGATGTGAACAATGCTTCGTTGAACGGAGTGACAACTCTTTCTGTCGATGAAATAGGCATCATCAAAAGCAGAGCGCCGAGCAATATCACCCCTGCAAAGCCCAGTAATATAACCTGAAAGGTTGAAAGTCGTTTTTTTATGTTTGATTTTTTCGGCATAATAAATGTAAACTCCTTTGCCGATTTTTATTAATTATAGCTTGATTGTTTCAAAAACAATGTGAGAACTTGGTTGATCTTCATAGAGAATACCGATTGTATTGTCGTCAATCTTTGTCATACAGCTGTATGCAAAGAAGCCGTCGTTAATCTTGATGTCCTCTTTTGACCACTTGATGCCTTTACATTTGCCTTTTTTGTCGTATTCAAAAGTACCTGTTGAAATAACACCGTCATTTCTGCCTTTTTTTGATGGGTGAGAAACATATACTTTCTCGCCGTCAATAAAGCAGTTCTTTTGGCATTTTGGTGCTTTAAATTTAGCATTCTTTGTTTTAGCCCAGCTTATGCCGTTGTCGTATGAAATTGCGGCAGGTGTTGTCTTGTAGCCTCTTGCTCTTGAGAAAGAGTAAAGATTTCCGTCAGGACCTTGAGCAAGTGTCCATTCGTCAATGTTTGGAGTGAACGGTACAGCCTCGTTTCTTCTCCAAGTGTTGCCGTTGTCATCGGAATAAATACAAACAGAGCCTTTGAGTGTGTAAAGAGGGAATACCATTCTTCCGCCCTTTGTTGTGATAGCGTTACCCGGAGCTACGCCGAGGAAGAAGCCATCTCTGTTTTGATTGAGAATGTCACCGGTGATGTCAACAGGCTTTGACCATGTCGTACCCTTGTCGGATGAACGAAGCATAAACACGTAGCTTCTCTTAACAGCTTTGAGCGGTGCACCGTATGTTGTGCCCTCTGTTGCATTGTCCTTGCTCTTTGCACCGTTGAGGAAGATGTTGCCAACATATTTCTCATTTTCGTAAAGCTCACCGTCAGTAAAGTTAACCTTGTACGCTGTGGCTTTCTTTGATTTGTCAAGAACTTTTCCGCTTTCAAGAACATAGTAGAAATTGCCCTCTCTGTCATAAATGAGCGGAACGGTTTTTCCGTCAAAACTTGCATAAGCAACCTTGTTCTTGTCCATCATTTTTTTGTTGAAAAGACCTTTTGATTCGGGATAATATGTAACAAGAAGCACGATGTCACCGTTTGGTGCAACAGCCATACAAGGGTCAATGTAAAATGCGGTTGCGGTATTTTCTTTGTCAGAATTGATAACTCTTGCAGGAGGTGTGGCAATAGTTTTGATGTCGCTCCAGCTTTTGCCGCCGTCTGTGCTTGTTCTGACAGCGATTTCAATAAAGCCCCAATCCGTAGGCACATGAGCCTTGTCGATAGCGGCAACAAGTGTGCCGTCAACATTCACCAAACTCGGAATACGGAATGCAACACCGCTGTTGGATTCGTTTGCTTCTTTTGTAAGTTCTGCGGACAAAAATTCTGTGTTGGTTCCGCAAAACAATGTTTGTTTGTTAGCCATCATAATCACCCTTTAATATTTAAATTTATAACCTATATTATAGCAAACTTGTATCATCACTTCAATACACAAAATATTAAATATAGATAAACTAAATTTCGAATAGTGACTATTGAATAATTGAAACATTTGTTGTATAATATAGTGATTGTAGATTTTTAGCAAAAAATAGTGAGTTGATGATATGGATAAATTTAAATTAGTCAGCAAATTTAAGCCGACAGGCGACCAGCCTCAAGCAATTGAAAAGCTTGCGGAGGGCGTTTTGCGAGGCGATAAAGAGCAAACTCTTATGGGCGTTACGGGTTCGGGCAAGACCTTTACAATGGCAAATATCATTGAAAAGGTTAACAGACCTACACTTGTTTTGGCTCATAACAAAACACTTGCGGCACAGCTTTGTTCTGAGTTTAAGGAGTTTTTTCCTGAAAATGCAGTAGAGTATTTTGTCTCTTATTATGATTATTATCAGCCGGAGGCTTATGTGCCTACAACCGATACTTATATCGAAAAAGACAGCGCTATAAATGACGAAATAGACAAACTCCGTCATAGTGCAACTGCGGCTTTGTCGGAGCGTAGAGATGTTATTATCGTTGCATCCGTTTCGTGCATTTATTCAATCGGCGACCCGCTTGATTATAAAAAAATGGTAATCTCATTGCGACCGGGTATGGAAAAAGAGCGTGACGAGCTTATTCATAAACTTGTTGAAATTCAGTATGAGCGAAATGATATTAATTTTGTTCGTAATAAGTTTCGTGTTCGTGGCGACACAGTTGAGATTTATCCAGCAGGAAGTTCTGGAAATGCGGTCAGAGTTGAATTTTTCGGTGACGAAATCGACCGAATTTGTGAGATTAACCCTCTTACGGGTAAAGTTGAGGGCGTGTTGAGTTCTTGCGTTATTTATCCTGCATCGCACTATGTTGTCAGTCAGGAAAAACTCAAAAAAGCACTTAATGAGATTTACAACGAAATGGTTGACCGAGTTGCGTACTTTGAGGCTAACGGCAAGCTCCTTGAAGCACAGCGCATCAAGGAACGCACAATGAATGATATTGAAATGCTCGAAGAAACAGGCTTTTGCAAAGGCATTGAAAACTATTCAAGAATTATGAGTGACAGAAAACCGGGCGAAGCACCGTTTACACTTATTGATTATTTTCCCGATGATTTTCTTATGTTTGTTGATGAAAGCCATGTTATGCTTCCGCAGGTGCGTGGAATGTACGGCGGTGACCGTTCGAGAAAGGGAAGTCTTATTGATTACGGCTTCAGACTTCCGTCTGCTTTTGACAATCGTCCGTTGACTTTCGATGAATTCTACGGCAAAATCAATCAGGTTATTTTCACTTCGGCAACTCCGGGCGAGTTTGAAAAAGAAAATTCTACGCAGATTGTTGAACAGGTAATCAGACCTACAGGATTGCTTGACCCAATTATCACAGTCAAGCCGACAGACGACCAAATGGACGATTTGCTGTCCGATATTAATATCAGAATCGAACGCAAAGAAAGAGTGCTTGTAACAACTCTTACAAAGAAGATGGCAGAGGATTTGACCGCTTATCTTGAGGGCTTTGACATCAAGGTCAGATATATGCATCACGATGTTGACACCATTGAAAGAATGGAGATTATCCGAGATTTGCGACTTGGAAAATTTGATGTTTTGGTAGGTATCAACCTGCTTCGTGAGGGTCTTGATATTCCCGAAGTGTCACTTGTTGCAATTCTTGACGCCGACAAGGAGGGCTTCCTGCGTTCAGAAACTTCGCTTGTTCAAACTATCGGCAGAGCCGCAAGAAACGAAAACGGAGAAGTTATTATGTATGCCGACAGCGTCACTCCGTCTATGGAGCGGGCAATTACCGAAACCGTGCGACGCAGAGAAATTCAAGAGCAGTACAACAAGGAGCATAACATTACTCCTAAAACAATCAAAAAAGATGTTCGTGATGTTATTGAAATCACTACTAAGGAAGCGTTTGATGAGCATAATAAACGAATGACGGCAAAGGATCGCAAGGTTATGGTTGAAAAGCTCACACGAGAAATGAAAGAAGCTGCCAAAATGCTTGAGTTCGAGCATGCGGCATTCCTGCGTGATAAGATAAAAGAATTAACCGACGAGGAATAGTTATGATAAAAAATATTGTAGTTAAAGGTGCAAGAGAGCACAATTTGAAAAATATTGATATAGAAATACCGAGAGATAAACTTGTTGTGTTTACGGGTCTTTCGGGTTCAGGCAAATCCTCATTAGCATTCGACACGATTTATGCCGAGGGTCAAAGACGATATGTTGAATCTCTGTCGTCATATGCAAGAATGTTTCTCGGTCAAATGGACAAGCCGGATGTTGACTACATTGAGGGACTTTCTCCCGCAATTTCCATCGACCAAAAAACCACCTCAAAAAATCCTCGCTCAACAGTCGGAACCGTAACGGAGATTTACGATTATCTTCGACTTTTGTGGGCGAGAATAGGCATACCGCATTGCCCTGTGTGTGGCAGAGAAATCACTCAGCAAACCGTTGACCAAATTGTTGATAAACTTCTTGAATTGCCCGAACGCACAAAAATTCAGGTGTTGGCACCTATCGCAAGAGGTAAAAAAGGCGAGTTTGTGACAGAGCCGTTACTCCGAAGCTACATAATGCTCATTCCTCG
>CABQCC010000083.1 GCA_902462495.1 uncultured Eubacterium sp.
TCTTGCGAAGGAAGATGTATATAAATACCTCGACTGAGCAAAAAACGAAAAACGCCAAAAATGCTGTAAGTTCAATACTTACAGCATTTTTTTAACCCCACCGTCAACACTTCGTGTTGCCTCCGTCTCACCTACCGGTTCGGTCGGTGCTTCTGCATTAAAATGCAGAGGTCTCCACAGGAGACCCGCACCCCTTGCGTCAAGTGGAGGCAAGTCGATTAAATGTATTTGGCGTGTTTCAGGAGCTTTATTGATATATCAGGAACTCATTTGCAAACTGCCAGTAATTCTCGCCGAGTTCATCTTTCATTTCTTTGTAATAAATTGCGTAGTCCTTGCCGTTCACCCAGCCGTCACCGTTGAGGTCGTATCCCTCCAGCACAACCGTTCCGAAATCGTAGCTTCCGTTCTTTGAAACCTGAATCTTTTTAACGGAATTTCCGCCGTAATAATTGTTGAATGTAATGTAGCAATCCTCAAATGTTCTGATAGTCCAAGTGCCGTCGGAATTGACCTCATATCTTCTGCCATCCACCGTGATATATGCGTGCGAATACGGAATATTATGAGAATGTCCGCCAAAGTCATCCTCATCCATAACGCATCTACCCGTCACGATATACGAATCTGTAGGCACAAAATTCTCCTTGTAGCTGTCGCCGCACAAAATGCAGGTATGCAAAGTATAGCCGTCATCGTCAGGTGTCGGCTCGATATATTTTTCTGTATAGCTATGGTCGATATGAACCGTGTAGGTTGCCGTTTTGTCACCAAACGAAATTTTTGCCTCGTTGTCACCGCAAGTAAACGGAACCTCGTCCTGAGTGTCAAGCAGTTTGATATGCTCGCCCGCAACATAATCGGTATAATAAACACTGCCGACCGTTCCGTCAGCAAAGCTCAAATCAATCACAAAATCAGAAAGCATACTCGGTGTAATTTCAAAATATCTTTTGTTATATGATTCCTTATAATCGGAAGCGGAAAAATTGATTTTGCCGTTATAAATACTAAAGCCGTTGACATCTGTCGGATAAGCATACACCGAAAAATCACCCGTCATTTTTTCCGAATTGACAAATAAATCATAGGTCTTTCCCGCCTCGAATTTTTGCCTGATTCCAAAGCCGTTTTGGCTTTTGTCTATATCATCATTTTCAGCCAAAAGTTTGCCGTCAAGATAAAGTTTTCCGTATGTATCGCAACCGCCGACAGAATAGAGAATATACTCCTGTGTTTTGTCGGGAGAAAAAGTATAATGAAAAACATCGTTTTCGTTGCTTTCGGTAAAAGCGTTTGCATATTCAACACCGCATTTTATCGGAATTGAATCAAGAAAGGTGCAAGCAAAGCCGTTGCCGATTGCATAACTGTGAGAAACCGAATTCTCATAAACGCCCATTGTAAAGCCTTCAACCTTTTTATAAGCGTCGGAAAAGCCCAAAGATTTGGAATTACAAACCGCATTCATCGGAACATCCACACGTTTCAAAGATGTGCAACCCAAAAAGGCATTTTGCAACAATTTCACGCTCTGTGTCATTGATGAAAAATTGACTTCTTTAAGATTTTTACAATCAAAAAACGCCTTGTTGCCGATAAAACTGACCGCTGACGGAATAGTTATGCTTTCAAGGGTGAAACATTGATAGAATGCACCTTCGCCGATTCTTTTAACCGTGCTCGGCAAATGAATGCTCTCAAGCAAAAAGCAATTATAAAAAGCCTTGTCATCAATTTGTTCAACCCCAAAAGGAATATCCCAATTTGTCATTTTTGAGGTGCTTGCAAAGGTGTATTTGCCTATTCTTTTGAGTGTTCTCGGCAAAGAAAACGAACTTGCATCGACATTGTGGAAAAGATTGTTGCCGAGAGAAGTTATGCCCTCGCTGACAACAACATTTTTGATTGTGCCGCTTTCCCAATCAAACCACGGAATACTTGACGAGTTGAGCGAAAGGTCGGGAACTGCGCCCTTGCCGTTTATATAAAGTGTTTTTGTTTCGCCGTCATATTTATAGTAAGTGTCGCTGTTGCCGAATCTTATGCCCAAATCATCGGTTGCCTCTGTGGCAAAAGACGCTGTGCCATACGAAAAAAAGGCAGTAGCAAACAAAACCGTTGCAAGCAACAAGCTCAAAAGTTTTTTCATCACTACCACCTCCGAATTTACAAAATCAATCGTTTTCCTCGATATGTTGAAGACCCATCGCAATAATGGTGCGAACATGGTCATCGGCAAGAGAATAAAATATCGATTTGCCCTCTCGCCTGTTTTTAACAAGTTTGTTTTGCTTCAAAATTCTCAACTGATGAGATATTGCCGACTGTGTCATATTGAGCTGTTCTGCCAAATCGCACACGCAAACCTCCTCCTCAAACAAAACAAATAGAATTCTTATTCTTGTTGAGTCGCCAAAAACTTTGAACAGTTCCGACAAGTCATACAGTTCTGTTTCGTCAGGCATTTTTGCGCTGACTTTTTCGAGCAGTTTTTTATGAACGCAAACTGCATCGCAACATTCGGCAGTACATTCTTTTTTATCAGACATTTTATCACTTCCGCAAATTAATCTATTATATATTATACATAAAAACCAACATACAGTCAACAACGCACAACAACAAAACTGCGAACAGAAATAAATTCCTGTCCGCAGTTCTTGTTTAAGATTATTAAATTGTAGCGTGGTTCAGGAGCTTTATCGACAGTCCGATTATTCTAATGTCTTGTGTCATCCTCAAAACATTCACAAAATCTGGCAGCGAACGCAGGTTCTTCTCCGCCTGCGTAGAGGTGACTGATGTCACCAAACTGCTGTGTTCTGAAAACGGCTATGCCCTGTTCCCTTTCCTCTGTTATCAAGGTTGTAACCGAAGTCGGAAGTGCAACAAAATTATGCCACAAAACCATAGGTGAACAGCCAAAAATGTGCGACAAAATTACACATTCCACACCAAAGTGGCAAAACAAAACGATTGTGTCGTGATTTGAATTTTGCACCTCAAAAACATTACCGTTGTGCACATATCCGTGCTCTGCAAGAAGCTTGTCAACGCCCTTGCAAACTTTTTTGTATTTTCGTTCAACATTTCCGCTTTGCATAAGCGGTGTTTTTATCCAATCCTGAGGATTGTAAAATGCGGGATTGTCTGTCCATTCTCTCGGAAGCCTATCCCATGCGCCTTTGGTTTCTTCGTTTATTTTAACTTTGCCCTCAAATTCTCTTGCCCAATCAAGCGTTTTAGCTTTGCGGTTGAGCTTTTTAAGTGTCGGCTTGGCGGTATCCTTTGCTCTGCCAAGCGGTGAACAATAAAAATCTTTCACATCAAGTTTTATAAGTCGGTCGGACAAAAGTTCCGCTTCTTTCCACCCCTTTGAAGTCAGCGAATCTATCGAATAATCAGGGTCACCGTGACGCACTATAATAAATTTCATAATATCACCTCTGTACAAGGTGATTATATAACATTTTCAAACTTATGTAAACATCAAATTACCTGTGTTTTGTGCATCGAAAGTTTTATTCTGTCGGTAATCATAGCAATGAATTCGCTGTTTGTCGGCTTGCCTCTGTTGGACTGAATTGTGTAGCCGAAATATGACGACAGCACCTCTACATCGCCTCTGTCCCAAGCAACCTCGATAGCGTGACGAATAGCTCGCTCCACCCTTGACGAAGTGGTTGAATACATCTTTGCGATTGTCGGATAAAGAAGCTTTGTAACCGATTCGAGCATTTCATCATCATTGATGCTCAAATCAATTGCCGTACGCAAATACTGATAGCCTTTGATGTGAGCAGGAACGCCGATTTGACGCATAATATCGGAAATCACAACTTCAATATCTCTTTCAACAATTCCGTTTTTATTTGTTTTGCTTCGCTTCCAATTCGATAAGCTCTGCACTCTCTTTGCAACCGATGACGGATTTACGGGCTTGATGAAATAATAGTCAGCGCCGGCATTGATAATCTGCTGTTCAAAATCCGAACTGTCAACTGCCGAGAACACCATGACAAGCGGTGGATTGCTCATATTTTCTCGAATATAGTCCAGAACTTCCATTCCGTCCAAACCGCTCAAGAAAACATCCAACATCACGGCGTCATAATTTTGACTTTGCAACTGTTCAATGACTTTTCGTCCGTCTTTCTTGGTTAATGTTGATTCAAACCCCAATTTTTTCAATTCCTTTTGACATTCCTTGCCGAAAGATTCCGAATCATCGGCAATAAGAATTTTCGTTGTTTCATTCATTACTTTTTACCCCAATTTAAAATAATTTTACAACTTTATGTGAATATTATTCACATTTTGTTGCATCCACATATTACCATAATAATCAGTAAAATGCAATAGTTTTTTGGTATTTATTGTGAATTTTATTCACAGTCAACAACATTCAACCAAATTCATTCAAACCCGACAATATTTTTACAAATCAAAAAAGGGACGGCTCAATCCGTCAACAAATCTTTCGATTTGCGACACTTTGAGTAGTCCTCACAAGAATATTTTTATATTATTTTTTTATTCCGTCTATAATTTCTTTTTCGGTTTTTATGGATTTTGCCTTGTGGTGATAATATTTATAATTTCTTACAACCATACCGATTCCGAAAGCAAGAATCAAAACACCGACCGCCATTATCAATTTCAAGATATCATCAAGCGTATCAGCCAAAGCAAAGTTATAAACATCAACATCCGTAAAATGCAACTCGCTTGTGTATTTCATTATTATAGCAAAAAACGGAAGAACAGTCAGAACTTCGCCTGCCGTAATAAAGCTGATTCCGATATACTCAAATTTCTTATGTCTGCGTCTTGAAACAAAATCTATGACAGCAATGCACAAACCGAACACAACGGCAGAAACAAGCATTGCAATCATCGGTCGATTTGTGTAAGTAAATGCAATGATAATAATATTGTTTGTACTTTCGTCTCCGACCGCATTATTAAACGCATCAACGGCAAGACAGACATCACGATTGAGTTCCTCATCTGTGATAGAAATCTCGTTTTTCTCGCAATACTTTCTGACAGAATTGCTGAAATAATCATACAAAAACTTCGATTCGGAATAATTTGTTTTGTATCCCTTTACGATATTGTTTGCCGCAATGTGCAAAACGCTGTCGATATGTTTGCTTGTGATTGCGGAAGTGTAGGCTTTTTTTGGAATACCCGTTTTTTCTGCAACTTCGCCCAATTCGTCATACACGATTTTCAATGTTTGGCTGTTATATTTTTCGTATCTGTGCTGAACAAAGGTGTTTGTGCGCAACAGCGATGCTGTTATGCCGACCGAAACGAAAAGTGTAACAGATGCAGCCATAACAAGAGCCAGAAAATAGCAAAGAAAATTTTTCAAAGAAAGTGAGGCTTTATTCGATTTATTCATTTTCCGCACCTCGCTCTCCAATCACTTCGGCAACATAAACCGTATAAAAATACGAATTTTCGTTTTTAAAATCTTTATACGGCAAGCACATCAAAAGCGAATTTTCCTTTTTAAAATTCTTGATTTCGTCACGGGCAACCATATTTTCAATGCTGCTGATTTTGTAGGTATAAGTGCCGTTTTTGTAGAATTCAACATCAACCGTGTCGCCGACTTTTGCCTTGTGAAGATTTCTGAATTCGGCATCCGTGTTTTTGCCGATAATCATTGCACAACCATTGTTCCACGGTTCGGTTGAGCCCTTTAAAAGTGATGACGCATTTGTGTTTTCTTCTTCGGAATCATATGTAACCGCACAACCGAGTGCAACATCCTCCGAACTGAGCCAGCCGACAAAGCGATTGTGTTTAAGTTCCGAAAAACTGCTGTATTTTTTCGGGAACATATCATAATCCTCAACACTGTATTGTGTTACTGCGTGAACCTTATCGGTTGCAACAGGCAATGACGCAATAAATTTCGGCACAACAATTGTTGCGATTATAATCAAGCCCGCCAAAACAAACAGCGGATAAACCACAGCTTTTTTGATATATGACGATTTTAGTCTGTTCATTTCATACTCCTAAAAAATATATTTATTTAATTATATATTAAAACCCGACAAAATACAAGAAAAAAGTACCCTCTTTCGAGAGCACTTAGACTGTCGATAAAGTTCCTGAAACACGCCAAATATATTCAACCGAACTATGCCTCCCATTAAATGTAAGGGGAGGTGGCAACACGAAGTGTTGACGGTGGGGTTT
>CABQCC010000084.1 GCA_902462495.1 uncultured Eubacterium sp.
GAAAACGAAATTCAGAACCTTTCTCAACAGCTTACAGCGTGTCGAAAATACTTTTTCGACACGCTGTAAGAGCATATTAGTGCATAATATACACTTATGCTCTTTATATTTTTATTATATTATAATATATAACTATTGAAAAAAGTTCATTAACAAGTTATAATACTTGTATTAAAATGGAAAACTATGCCGTTTGTGTTTTCGGCATACGGAAAGGACAGAATGTTATGAAAAAAGTTGCAATCATTATGGGTTCGGACAGCGATTTGCCAATCGTTACTCCTGCCATCAAACAGCTTAAGGATTTGGGTATCGAAACAGAGGTCAGAGTTATGTCTGCTCACCGCACTCCCGAGGCTGCACACGACTTTTCAAAGAATGCCATTGCAAACGGCTTTGGTGTAATCATTGCTGCGGCAGGTATGGCTGCGCATTTGGGCGGAGTATTGGCTGCTTCAACAACCCTCCCTGTTATCGGAATTCCGTGCTCGGCAAAGGTTCTTGACGGTATGGACGCAATGCTTGCAACTGTTATGATGCCTCCGGGAATTCCTGTTGCAACAGTCGGTGTAAATGCGGCAAAGAATGCGGCGTTGCTTGCGGCAGAAATTTTGGCAGTCGGCGATGACGACCTTATGCAAAAGCTTGTTGCTATGCGTGAGGATATGGCAAAGCAGGTTGTTGAAAAAGACAAGGTACTTCAAGAAAAAATCAAAGAAATATAAAATCTAACAGTAGGGTATAAGGAGAATACATTATGGAAAAAAGCTTCAGCGACAGCTATGCGGCAGCAGGCGTAGATGTAACAGCAGGTTACAAATCGGTAGAACTTATCAAATCACATGTTAAAAGAACCAACATTCCGGGTGTAATCGGCGGTATCGGTGGTTTTGGCGGTATGTTTGAACTTGCGGCTAATGAATACAAAAATCCTGTTCTTGTTTCGGGTACGGACGGTGTAGGAACAAAAATCAAGCTTGCATTCCTTATGGACAAGCACGACACAATCGGTATCGACTGCGTTGCAATGTGCGTAAACGATGTTGCTTGTTCAGGCGCAAAGCCACTTTTCTTCCTTGATTACATTGCTTGCGGCAAGAACTATCCTGAAAAGATTGAGCAAATCGTAAAGGGCGTTGCAGACGGTTGCGTGCAGTCGGGCTGTGCTCTTGTAGGCGGCGAAACAGCAGAGCATCCGGGTATGATGCCTGATGAGGAATATGACCTTGCAGGTTTCACCGTTGGTATCGGCGAAAAGGATAAGCTTGTTTCAGGCGAGCACCTCAAGGCAGGCGACGCCATCATCGGTGTTGCATCATCGGGTATTCATTCAAACGGTTTTTCACTTGTTCGCAAGGTGTTCAACATCAACAGCGAAACTATTGCCGTTAAGTATGACGAACTCGGCACAACTCTCGGTGAAACACTCCTCACTCCTACAAGAATTTATGTAAAGCCTCTCCTTGCTCTTATGGACAATGTGAGAGTAAACGCTATTTCTCACATCACAGGCGGCGGATTTTATGAGAATGTTCCGAGAATGCTCAACGACAACACTCTTGCCGTTATCGAAAAGGATAAGTGCTTCAAACTTCCTATCTTTGACCTTATCCAAAAAACAGGCAACATTCCTGAGCACGATATGTACAACACCTTCAATATGGGCACAGGCCTTATGCTTGCCGTTGATTCCGACAAGGCTGACGAGGCTGTAAGAATTCTTAACGAAAACGGCGAGCAGGCAAAAATCATCGGCGAAATCAAGGACGGCGAAAAGGGAGTAGAAATATGCTAAACATAGCAGTTTTTGTTTCGGGAGGCGGAACAAATCTTCAGGCTCTTATTGACGCACAGGACAGAGGCGAAATCAAAAACGGAAAAATCACTTTTGTTCTTGCTTCAAACGAAAATGCCTATGCACTTGAGCGTGCAAAAAAAGCCGGAATAGAAAGCACGGTTGTCAATCGAAAAGCATATGATACAAAGGCTGATTATGACAAGGCGGTGCTTGAAGCGCTTGACGGCAAAAATATTGATCTTATCGTTCTTGCGGGATTTTTGTCAATCCTCGGCGAAGATTTGGTCAACGAATATAAAAACAGAATTATCAACATTCACCCAAGCCTTATCCCGCTTTTCTGCGGTGACGGTTTTTACGGCAAAAAGGTTCACACGGCTGTTCTCAACAGCGGTGTAAAGGTGACAGGCGCAACTGCCCATTTTGTGAACGAAATCACTGACGGCGGTGCAATCATTTTGCAAAAGGCTGTTCCTGTTGAACAGGGCGACAATGAGGACATTCTTCAGTACCGTGTTATGCGTCAGGCTGAATGGGAGATTTTGCCAAAGGCAGTATCACTTTTCTGCGAGGGCAGAATAAAAATTAACGGAAACAAAACAGAGATTATTTGAGGTTAGATATGAATATAGAATCACTTGCAAAGGAACTTAACACAAATACATATCCGGGACGAGGCATTGTTCTCGGCAAATCAAAGGACGGCAAAAAGGCTGTAATTGCTTATTTCATTATGGGTCGTTCGGTGAATTCACGCAACAGAATTTTTGAGGAAAACGACAGAGGCGGTATCCGCACAAAGGCTTTTGACGAAAGCAAGATGGAGGACCCAAGCCTTATTATCTACAATCCTGTTCTTAAATATGAGGACAAAACAATTGTTACAAACGGCGACCAAACAGACACAATTTATGATTGCTTTGCAAACGGCAAGTGCTACATTCACGCACTTCGCACTCGTGAGTTTGAGCCGGACGCACCAAACTATACTCCGAGAATTTCAGGTGTTGTTAAGCCAAACGGCGACTACAATTTGTCAATCCTCAAGTCAAATAACGGCGAGCCACAATGCGTAAGATGTTTCTTTGAATATCCTGCAACAGCAGGTATTGGACACTTTATCCACACATACAAGTGTGACGGCGACCCGATTCCGTCATTTGAGGGCGAGCCGACTCCTGTTGAAATCGGTGACGAAAGCATTGACGATTTCACCAAGATGGTGTGGGATAACCTTAACGAGGACAACAAGGTTTCTCTTTTCACTCGTTATATCGACCTTGAAACAGGCGCAGAGGAAACAAGAATTATCAACAAGAATAAATAAAATCAGCCTTTTGAGGCGTTGCACAGGTCAAATATGATGACTTGTAAATATAATTTGTTATTACAAATTCGGAGGATGTTATGAGAGTTTTGGTAGTAGGTTCGGGCGGTAGAGAACACGCTCTTATCAGAAAAATTAAGGAGTCAAGCAGAGTTGATTACATTGCTTGCTGTCCGGGCAACGGCGGTATTTCGTATGATGCGGAATGTTTTGATGTCGGCGCAACAGATATTGACGGCGTTGTTGAACTTGCAAAGAAAATCAATGCTGATTTTGTGGTTGTTGCTCCTGATGACCCGCTTGTGCTCGGTATGGTTGATGCACTCAACGAGGCAGGCTTTGCAACTTTTGGTCCAAAGGCAAATGCCGCAATCATCGAAGGTTCAAAGGTTTTCTCAAAGGACCTTATGGAAAAGTACAATATCCCTACTGCTGAATACAAGGTGTTCAACGACCCTGAGGATGTAATTGACTATATAAAGGAAAAAAACGAATTTCCTACCGTTATCAAGGCTGACGGTCTTGCACTCGGCAAGGGCGTAATCATTCCTGAAACACTTGATGAAGCAGTTGCAGGTGTAAAGGAAATTATGGAAGATAAGATTTTCGGCGATTCCGGCAACAATGTTGTTGTTGAGGAATTTCTCACAGGCCCTGAAGTATCGGTTCTTGCTTTCACAGACGGCAAGTGCGTAAAGCCTATGGTGACTTCTATGGACCACAAGCGTGCACTTGACGGCGACAAGGGTCTTAACACAGGCGGTATGGGTACTGTTTCTCCAAATCCTTATTATACAGAGGAAATTGCCGAGGAGTGTATGGAAAAAATCTTTATTCCGACCATTGAAGCTATGAACAGCGAGGGCAGAACTTTTAAGGGTTGCCTTTACTTCGGCTTGATGCTCACTCCAAAAGGACCAAAGGTTATTGAATATAACTGTCGTTTCGGTGACCCTGAAACTCAGGTTGTTTTGCCAAGACTTAAAACTGACATTATCGACATTTTTGAGGCTATCAACAACGGCACTCTTGCAGATTTGGACATCGAGTGGGACGAAAGAGCTTGCACTTGTGTAATTATGGCTTCGGGCGGTTATCCGAAATCTTATCCAAAGGGAATTGAGATTACCGGTCTTACCGACGGTCAGCTTGACGGTGTAACCGTTTATCACGCAGGCACAAAACTTCAAGACGGCAAACTCGTAACCGCAGGAGGCAGAGTTCTCGGTGTTACTGCTCTCGGCAACGACTTGCAGGATGCGCTCAACAAATCTTATGAGGCTGTTGAAAAAATTAAATTTGACGGCGCTCATTACAGAAAAGATATCGGTGCAAAGGCTCTTAAAGCTTTGAAGTAAATATGAACAAATTGTCAATTTTGTCAGAAAATACAAAATGTTATTGACAATTATACAAAATGGAATTATACTATTTCCGTAATATCAATATGCCATAAGTGCGTCATTTTTTACGCAAAATGTGATATATAAATAGAAATAAATATATATTTTGGGGGGTTGATTATGGCAACTGTCAAAAAGAACAATACAAAAAAGATTGTATGGTCGGTTATTGCCGTTATTCTTGCCGTTGCAATTATCGTAACATCGGTAATTTTTGGCAAAAACGGAAAGAAAACAGAGGTAACTCTTAACACCATCTCAACCGACACAATTACACAAACCGTGTCATCAACAGGTACAGTAAGTTCAGGCGTGAAAAAAGAATACAAAGCCGGTTCTGTTGCAACTGTTAAAAAGGTTTATGTAGAAGTCGGCGACAAGGTTAAAAAAGGTGACCAACTCGCCACCTTTGACACAAGCAATCTCGACACTCAGGTTGCTAGCCTTAATTCGGCTTATGCAAGCACAAACGCAGCTTATCACGAGGCTGTTCAGCATCAGTCAGAGGCCGCAAAGTCGTTGTCTGCCGTGAACAAGAGCATTGCAAAGGCTGAAAAGAAGCTCAAGAAGCTTGAAAAAGAAGAGGCTAAAAAGACTACTAAAGCAACAACCAAAAAGCCTGCAACCACCACTACCACAACCACAACCACCACAACAACTTATCATTGGGGCGGTTCAAACACAACCACAACAGCCGCAACAACTTCATGTGCTCATGATTTTTCAGACGGCAGATATGCCGATGCAAATTATTCGGGTCACTACAAGGTGTGCAGAAAATGCGGCACAAAGGTGTTTGAAGAGCATACATTTGGTGGTGTAAAGACTTATGCAAGTGGTAAGGATAAAGAAAACTATCACTATTACAAGTGCGTAAAGTGTGGCTATGAAAAGAAAGAAGTTCACGATTTTCCAAGCGGAGTAGGCACAAAATGTAAGGACTGCGGAGAAACAAAGGCTTCAGGCTTCAACGAAACTTCGGCTATGATTGAACTTGCTCTTGAGCAACTTCAGCCTGTATTTGATTCATTGAAGCAACTCGGTGACGCTTCAAAGCAGATTGTCGAGCTTCTTCAAAGTCTTGTAAAAGACCTCAGCAACATTGCAAAAGATGTTGATTCGTTAACTAGATCAATCACAATAGTTGCAAATGCAATTATGTATCAAATTTCTTCAGGTAACTGGAGTGCTGAAAAAATTGCTGATGCTGTCGGCAAGGCTGTAACTGCCGCTATCAAGCAGGGTATGATTGAATTTATTGACAGCGGTGCGGCTGTTCAAATGATTGAAACAGCTGTTAAATCTGTTAATTGGAAAGCAATCGGCAGGGGAATTGCAGAGTCCGATAATTTCGGCTTGGCATCTGCTCAGGTTCAACTTGCAGCTCTTTATGCACAAAAAGAGGTTTACACAGTTACTGCCGCTGCATCAACAGTCAATGCTCAAAAGCAGGCTGCATCAGCTGCAAAGAATGCTTATGATGTAACAAAATCTGTAAGAGATGACCTTGCAAAGGGTTGGAAAGCAGAGTTTTCAGGCGTAATCACAATTTGTGATATTGAAGAAGGCGCACAAACAACCGCACTTTCAACAGGTATTACTCTTGAAAATATGAAAAAGAGAGTTGTCACAATTTCTCTCGGCGAATATGATGTTCACAAGGTTAAAGAGGGAATGA
>CABQCC010000085.1 GCA_902462495.1 uncultured Eubacterium sp.
AATCAGATATTGCCTGTTTTTGCCCGTGCTCGTGCCCCATATTGTGCAGGTCTGCAAGCACAGAAACAAGTTCACCGATTTTTTGAATATTTGTTTTTCCTGTTTTATGAGTAAGGGTGGAAGTTCCGACCTTTACTACAATTCTCTTCTTTTGCATAATTTTTTTGCTCCAATATTATAATTCAGTTTAATATTATAGCACAGTAATATTTGTGTTGCAATTAAAAAGATGTATTTTTGGCTAGATTGTGTAAACAATAGAGGTGAAAAATGATAAAGGAGTATAGATATGACAAAAAGAAGCTATATTAGGATTGTTTCCTACATCGGATTTATGCTGGTAATCATTGTTGCGTCAAGTGTTTTGAGCGCATCAAATATGAAAGCGTATAAGACCGAGCTTGAGGTTTCCTACCAACAGAGCCTTGCGGAATTGAGCGAATGTCTTGACAAGGTGAACACGGATATTACCAAAAGTTTGATATCAAATTCAAACGGAGAAATCTATGATTTAAGCAGAGATTTATATGCACAATGTTCAACGGCGAAAAATGCAATGAGCAGACTGCCAATCAACCAGATGGAACTAAGCAACGCATACAAATTTTTGAGCCAATGCAGTGACTACGCACAATATGTCGGCACAAAAATCGACAAGGGCGAGCAAATCACCCACGAGGAGCACGACAACCTGAAAGTATTGTTACGCTATGCCGAAAAATTCAACGAGCAGGCAAAAAATATGGTTGCGACAGTCAATTCGGGCGCTATGATTACCGACAATGAAGTGAAAAGTACAAGCAAAATCAATGTCACTCCGCTTGCAAACGGTTTCAGCACAGGGGCAGAAATTTTTGAAGATTTCCCCACCCTGCTGTATGACGGTCCTTTTTCCGACCAAGTGCTGAACAAATCTTCAAGGCTTGTAAAATCGGGAGAAGTGAAAACACGGGAAGAATGCAGACAAATCTTTGCAGACGCTCTCGGAATCAACATCAAAAATGTATCGTACGAAACGGACGACAAATCAAAAATTCCGTGCTACACCTTCAAATGCGGGCGATACACAGGGCTTGTCACCAAGCAAGGCGGATATATAAAGGAAATTTTATATTCGGGCAGAATTCAAAGTTCCAACATCACAGCAGAAAATGCGTGCAATCTTGCCGTCAAAGCGCTTGAAAAAATAGGCTACGGCAATATGACGGTTTGCTACTACAATGTCGAAAACAACATTTGCACGGTCAACTGTGCGTACAAAAAAGACAACATCTGCTACTATTCCGATTTAATCAAGGTTGCAATTTCTATGGACGACGGCAAATTGATTGGAATTGACGCAAAAACATATTTGACAAATCACATCAACAGAGAACCTAAAATCGCAAAATTATCAACAAATCAAGCGAAGAAAAAACTGTCACGATACCTTGAAGTGAAAAGCTCAAAAATGTGCGTTATCCCAAAGGAAAGCGGAAAAGAAGTTCAGTGCTACGAGTTCACCTGCAAAAGCAACGACACAGGCGAGGACACCCTTGTTTATATCAACTGCGACACGGGTGACGAGGAAGATATTATGATTCTTCTTAAATCCGCAAACGGAACTTTGGTCAAATAAATTTGAATAACACAAAACGATATGCAAATACTACCACTGAAAGGATGATACAAACTATGAAAAAGATAATCATTATTGCACTTGCAGTTATTATGTCGGCTATAATTTTTGTTGGATGTTCGAGCAAAAAGGACAACACACCAACCACACAAAAGCCGACAATCACAACCACCAAGGAAACCACAACAAAGAAAGAAACCACCACAACCAAGGTTGAGGAAGATTTATCCAAAGCCGGAAACGATGTTTCTCGCCGTGCCGACAAGGTGGGCGACGACATCGGTGAGGGTGTTGACAAAATCGCAAACGGTGTCGGCGGAAGCGTTGACAAAGCAGGCGATGCGGTGAAAGATGCGTTAGACTAACGCATAACAATAGAAAAAAGGTGCTCATTTTAATTAATGAACACCTTTGTTTTTTATTCTATTTAGCCTTTAAGCTCGATTCCGTCATTCTTGAGTGACTCAATAATGCTGTCTGTTACCTCTTGAACTTCCTCTCTTGTAAGAGTTTTGTCAGAGTGAGAGAATACGATACGAGTTGTGATTGACTTTGTACCATCATTTTCGTCATCATAAATATCTGTTACATAAACATTCTTGATGAGTGGACTTCTTGTTTCTGCAATAGCCTTTGCGATAGGTGCAAATTTTTGTGAAACAAATGAAAGGTCAACTTCAATTTCAGGGAACTTTGACGGTTCAACATATTGAATTGAAGCGTTTTCGATATTTGCAAATGCTTCAACATCAACCTCGGCAAACACGATAGCAGCCTTTTTGTCAATTTTCTTTTGAACGGTTGGATGAACGATACCGATTTGACCGATTTCAACACCGTCACAGATAATTCTGTTAAGATTTCTTGGGTGCTGATAGTTTGATGTTGCCTCAATCGGCTCGAAAGAAAGTGATCTATGCTTAATATCGTCGGACATAACCTCCAAAATATCACGGAGCTTATAGAAAAGCACAGACACAGGAGCAATTTTGCTGAAAAGTGTAATAGCAAGTTTCTTCTTTTCGATGCAATTGTTATTTTCGTCAAGCCCTGTAACGACTCTGCCGATTTCAAAAATACCAAAGCGAAGTGCAAATGAGGTGTTTTGTTTAACCTGGCAAAGTTGAGTAGGAATGATTGACTTACGGATTGTTTCGATATTAGGGTTTGATGCACCCTCAAGCTTGATTTCACCCTCAACATCAATGCCGAGAGCCTTGAGTTCATCATAATAAGCCCAAACATATGAGTGAAGTTCGTGGAGAGAAAATCTCTTTACAAGCAAGTCCTTGATTTTATCCTCAACTGTTTTTTCAACATCGGGGCGAACAGGATAAAGCGGAGCAAGGCAGGTGTGAACATCAAAGTTATCATAGCCGTAAATACGGGTAATTTCCTCGATAATATCAGCTTTCATTGTGACATCCTTTGTTGCTCTCCAAGACGGAACATCAACGGTGAATTCGTCATTGTCAACGCTTGCTGTGAAGCCGAGAGAAGTCAAAGTCTTAATGATAGTGTCGTTTGAAATTTCAATGCCTGTATATTTGTCAACAAAAGACTTGTTGAAGTTGAGTTCAACCTTTTCGTAATGATATGCGTAATCATCGGTAAGAGCAGAAACAACTGTTGACTCTGCATCATACTTTTGAAGAAGATTTACAAATCTTGCGATAGCTGTTACCGTCATTTCAGGGTCAAGGCACTTCTCATATCTCATAGAAGCATCTGTTCTGTGTGAAAGACGAACGGTTGACTTACGGATTGAAGCAGCGTCAAATGTTGCGGATTCAAGAGTGAGTGTTGTTGTGTCATCAACAATTTCGCTGTCAAGACCGCCCATAATGCCTGCGATTGCAACAGGAGTGTTGTCGTTGCAAATCATAAGGGTATTTTCGTCAATATTTCTTTCGACTCCGTCAAGTGTTTGGAAAGTAAACGGCTTGTCGAAACGCTTAATTCTGATTTTTTCAACCTTGCGGCTGTCAAATGCGTGCATAGGCTGACCCATTTCAAGCATAAGATAATTTGTAAGGTCTGCAAGGAAGTTGATGGCTCTCATTCCGCAATAATAAAGGCGGATACGCATATCAACAGGAGAAACCGAACGCTTGATGTTTTCAACCTGCAAGCAAGAATATCTTTGGCAAAGCGGGTCTTCAATCTTCATATCAACCTTTGAAAGATTGTCGTACTTTGAAAGGTCAACGGTTTCAAGCGGTTTGAGTTCTCTGCCCGAAAGTGCGGCAAATTCTCTTGCGATACCGTAGTGTCCCCAAAGGTCGGGACGGTTTGTGAGTGACTTATTGTCTACCTCAAAAATAATATCGTCAATAGCATAAACCTCTTTAAGGTCTGTACCGTTTGGAATGTCATCCGTGATTTCCATAATACCGCTGTTATCATCGGAAATGCCGATTTCCTTTTCAGAACAGCACATACCGTATGACATATATCCTGCAAGCGGACGAGGAGCAATTTCAATCTCGCCAATCTTTGCACCGACCTTTGCAAATGCGGTTTTCATACCAACTCTGACATTAGGCGCACCGCAAACAACATCGGTGAGTTCTGCCTCACCTGCGTCAACCTTGAGCAAATGAAGTTTTTTTGACTCAGGATGATTTTCTACAGATTTAATTTCTGCAACAACAACGCCCGACAAATCAGAGCCTTTGAAGAAAATATCGTTTTCTACTTCTGCGGTAGAGAGTGAAAACTGATTGATAAGCTTAATCTTATCAAGTCCGGACAAATCAACAAAGTCCGAAATCCAATTCATAGATAAAAACATAATGTCACTCCCCTTTCTTATTCATCATCGGTGAACTGGCTCATAGCCTTGAGGCTGCCGCCGTTCAAATCACGAATATCTTTAATGCCGTATTTCATCATAACAAGTCTTGTAAGACCCAAACCAAACGCAAAGCCTGTGTATTCATCAGGGTCAATGCCACCCATACGGAGAACCTCAGGGTGAATCATTCCGCAAGGGCAAAGTTCGAGCCAACCGCTGTGCTTACAGCTTGGGCAACCCTCACCGCCACAGATAAGACAGCTGATGTCAAGTTCAAATCCCGGCTCAACGAATGGGAAGAAACCCGGACGAAGTCTAACCTTAATGTCCTTTTGGAACACTTCCGAAAGCATCGTTTTCATAAAGTAAATAAGGTTTGAAATAGAAATATCCTTGCCGACCATCATACCTTCCATTTGGAAGAAAGTGTTTTCGTGGCAAGCGTCTGTTGCTTCGTTACGGAAGCATCTGCCAGGGAAAATAGCCTTGATAGGTGTGCCGTTATTGATAAGTTCGTCCTTATATTTTCTCAAAATAGCGTTTTGTGCGGCAGAAGTCTGTGACTTCAAAAGCTGACCGTTTGTGAGATAATAAGTGTCCTGCATATCACGAGCAGGGTGATCCTTTGGCACATTAACGGATTCAAAGCACTCATAGTCGGTTACAACTTCAGGATAATCCTCAACCGTAAAGCCCATTGACTTGAATATCTGCTCACATTGACGCTGAACAATTGTTACAGGGTGATATGAACCTCTTGCCAAATTTGCAGGGAGAGAAAGGTCAAATTCAGGCATAAGCTCGATTTCCCTTTGAATTTCTCTTTCGTTCATTTCTGCGGTTTTTTCGGCAATTCTTTGAGCAACAACGCCTTTAAGCTCGTTTACTCTTTGACCGAAAGCCTTTTTGTCCTCAACTGAAAGTTCTTTCATTGCCTTGAGCAAATCGGTTACACTTCCCTTTTTGCCGAGATATGCAACACGAACATCCTCAAGTTCAGACAAATCCTTAATATTTTCAAGTTCTTTTTCAAACTTGGATCTTAAGTCTTTAATCTTTTGTTCCATTGATTTTCCTCCATAAAAAAATAAAAGCGCCTCATAAATATGAGACGAAAAATTCCGTGGTACCACTCAAATTGCATACATAAAATATGCCACTCTTACCTTTATCGCAGGTGTACGCCCTACTTAGTTGCTCGAAGGGTGCTCGCAGGCTGAAATTCAAACCCCCGCCGATATGCACTCACACCGACCGTGCACTCTCTTTCATCAAACGGACACTCTACTTACACCTGTTCATCGCATTAATTCTTTAATTGTTGCATAAATTATAAACCTTAAAGACAATTAAGTCAAGTTTTTTCAAGATTTTGTATAAAATACTAAAAAAAGAGTTGAAATTATCATCAATAATGTATATAATATAGTTTGAATTAACATATACCAAAACTGCGGTATATAATACTTTAAGCGGAGGTGGATCAAAGTGAAAGATAAGACTATGACCTTTAGAATTGCGAATGACAACGAGGATGTTATGAAAGACACCCTTACCGCTGTTTATGACGCATTAAAGGAAAAGGGCTACAACCCAATTAACCAAATAGTCGGCTATATTTTATCCGAAGATCCGACATACATCACCACTCATAACAACGCAAGAAGCTTAATCCGTAAGATAGACAGAGATGAGCTTTTGGCAGAAATGGTAAAGTATTACCTCAGCTAATACAATATAAGGAGGGTTACCAAAAATGTGACCCTGCACTTGAAAATGTGACT
>CABQCC010000086.1 GCA_902462495.1 uncultured Eubacterium sp.
TGACAAAACGCTGACGCATCTGTGGGCGGTTGCTCCACCAATGGCGACCCTATATTATGGGAACAGGCAAAAACAAAAAGCGAGCAATTACGGGAATAAAGAAGTAATCAGGAAATGACCCTAACTACTTTTTACCTAAATTTGTTTACCCAATATCTCTTGCAGACTTTCGTCACGCTTTGTTATTCCAAAGAACCGTAGGGAGTTACAGCAATTTGCACCCGCCAAAACCTTTTAGGCAAAGGTGGGTGCAAATATTTTTTATGCACAAAACATCGAATTTGTATAAAATAATTGTTATTTTATGTCAGGTTTTACAAAATCATAATAAAAATGCACTTAAAGTACAATAAACCCACCTTTATTGGTGTGCAATAGGTGTGCAACGGGTGTGCAAAAAGTGTGCAACGCAACAGATTTTTACTTTTCCCAACAATTTTATAGAAAGTCCCGAAACCCGCATAAATAGTGCGTTTGCTGGCTTTTTTAGTAAAGAAAAAAGCGGGTTAAAAAACCCGCTTCGTTGGTGCTGGTGACCGGACTTGAACCGGTACGGTATTGCTACCGAGGGATTTTAAGTCCCTTGCGTCTGCCGATTTCGCCACACCAGCACAACACATACATTTTAATTGATTTTATGTGTAATGTCAAGGCTTTATTTTATTTTTTAGTTTATTTATGATTTCAAGTGCTTTGAACTTTGGAATGTATTTTTTTGATGTTATAAGTTGCTTTTCTTCTTTGGTCAGCACCTTGTCAAAATCATTTGTGCACGCAGAAATACAGACAGTCGGATACATAACGCACCACCAATTATGACCTTTGCCCTCCCCTATTACAACCTTAACGGTGTTGTAATTCCCTGACGGTAGGGTGAAATCATTGTATTCTCTGATGTCGAAAAATTCGTTGTCAACATAAACCTTTACGCTGTAATCGCTGTTGCAATTTTTTAAGGTGCGTTCGGCAGATTTTTGAAATAAATCGATGTTGTTTTTAGCTGTAACTATTGATTCGTCAAGACTGTTACAGTTTTCAAAAATATATGCAGTATCTTTTAACAAATTGTCTTTAACTTTTATTTTTAGTTCTTGGTCGGCTTGAGTGTCGCTGTTTGCTAAAATATGAAGTCTTAAAACTTTATGGCTGATGTCGTTTGAAAGTGTGTTGATTGGTGACATTATTCCGAATAAAATCAATGAAATGAGGAATATCGGAATAAATAAATAGATTTTTTTGAGCATATAAAAACCTGCCTTTCGTTTGAATGATTGGCAGGTTTGGTTATTTTTATTCGTTTTCGATTTTGCAACCCTTGCTTACAGGTGTGCAAATATGAATATCCTTTGCATAATTTTTAAGTTTTTCGGATGCTTTTTGCGCACTTTCTTTATCTGTGAAAATGCCAAAAACGGTTGGTCCCGAACCACTCATACAAGTGCCGAGAGCACCGTTTGAACGCATAATTTCTTTGATATAAACTCTTTCGGGAACTTCGATAAATTGTTCAAAAACATTTTCCATTTTTGAGCAAATTTGTTCCAAATCCCTTGACTGCATAGCATAGAGCATACCGAGTTTGTCTGGAGTATGTACTTTGCCGTTTTCATCAAAAGCTTTGAACGCATTGCCTGTGTTGACGCCTGTTTTCGGCTTTGCAAGCAGGATAAAGCACTTGCGAAGCGGTTTTACGGGATTGAGCACTTCACCAATGCCTTGCGCAAGAAGTGTTCCGCCGCAAATACAAAACGGTACATCGGCGCCGATTTTTACACCGATTTGGCACAATTCTTTATTGCTCAAATTTGTGTTATATATTTGGTTTAGTGCAACGATAACCCCTGCTCCGTCGGCACTTCCGCCGGCAAGTCCCGCAGCGTGCGGAATTCGTTTCTTTATATCAATATGAATACCGGTATCTTTAATGTTGTTCGCCTTGAAAAACGCAACGGCTGCTTTGTATGCAATGTTTTTTTCGTCAAGCGGAATACCGTCTTCATCACAAGAAAGAGTTATCTTTTTGCCTTCTGTTTTTTCAACGGTCACCGTGTCGTAAAGACCGACCGACTGCATAATCATAAACAAATCGTGATAACCGTCTTTTCTTTGTGCAACGATATCAAGCATTAGGTTTATTTTTGCATATGCTTTTACTTTAATTTTCATTTTTTAATTCCTTAACAAATTCGCCTATTCTTGTAATAGCTTCCTTAATATTGTCGATAGAATAGCAATAAGAAGCTCTGATATATCCCTCACCGCTGTCGCCAAAAGCGTTGCCCGGGATAACCGCAACATGCTTTTCTTTAATGAGTCTTTCGCAAAATTCATCACTTGAAAGACCTGTTGATTTTATGCAAGGGAAAACATAAAATGCACCCTTTGGCTCAAAACATTCAAGACCGATTTTTCTGAATGCGTCAACCGTAAATCTGCGACGCATATCGTAGTCCATAACCATTTTTTTGATGTCGTTGTCACCGTTTTTTAATGCGTCAATTGCGGCATATTGTGAATTTGTCGGTGCAGACATAATTGCAAATTGATGAAGTTTTGTCATTTGCTTGATTACAGGTGCAGGACCGAGCGCATAGCCGAGTCGCCAGCCTGTCATAGAATACGATTTTGAAAAGCCGTTGATTACAATTGTTCGTTCTTTCATTCCGTCAATCGAAGCAATTGTGATGTGTCCCTCGGGAGTATATGTCAGCTCGCTGTATATTTCATCAGAAATAACAAAAAGATTATGCTTTTTGATTACTTCACTGATTGCTTTTAGCTCTGCCTCATTCATTATTGCGCCTGTCGGATTGTTTGGGAACGGAAGCACAATAGCCTTTGTTTTTGGAGTGACAGCGTTTTCAATATCATCGGGTGTAAGTTTAAATTCGTTTTCGAGTTTGGTTGCAACAGGAATTGCCTTACCGCCCGAAACCTCAACTATAGGTTTGTAGCAAACGAATGACGGTTCAACAACAAGCACTTCATCACCGCTGCTGATAAGTGTACGGATAGCCATATCGATGCCCTCGCTGCCGCCGACGGTTACAAGCACCTCTGTTTTTGGGTCATATTGAACAAGATATTTTCTTGTGTAGTATCTTGAAATCTCGTTTCTGAGATCGATTAGACCTGCGTTTGCAGTATATCTTGTTTTTCCTCGTTCAAGATAGTCTATTCCCTGTTGCCTGATATGCCATGGAGTTAAAAAATCAGGCTCGCCGACACCGAGTGAAATAACATTGTCCATTTCCTCGGCAATAGAAAAGAATTTTCTGATGCCTGACGGTTTGACATTGGTAAGGTTAGGGTTTAAAAATTCGTTATAATCAATCACAGCGAGACTGTCCCCCTGTCATCCTTTGTCGCTTCTGCAAAGCTGATGCCCTGCTCTTTGTACTTCTTGAGGATAAAGTTTGTAGTTGTTGAAACAACATCTTCAAGCGGAGAAAGTCGCTTTACAACAAACATTGCGACTTCTTCGAAAGATTTGTTTTGAACTATACAGCAGAGGTCATAGCCGCCGCTCATAAGATAAATGCTCTCAACTTCTTCAAGATTTGCAATTCGCTGTGCAACTTCGTCAAAGCCGTGGCCGAATTTTGGTTGAACCTTAATTTCAATAAGTGCAGTACAATCTTTTGCGTTTACTTTTTCTTTGTCAAGAATTGCACGATAGCCTTTGATTACACCGCTTTCTTCGTATATTCTGATTTGTTCTTTTACTTCTTCTTCGCTCACACCGAGCATAACCGCAAGTTCCTCGTTTGTAAGTCTTGGATTTGTTTCAAGTAAATATAATAATCTGTCCATCTTATCTCCTTATTATTCTATGGCAATGAGCTTTGGTTCTCTTTTTTCAAATACAGTAAAATGCTCAAAGCCACATTCTTTTAGTATGTCATAGCCCTTGTCAATATTGTTGCACACTTTGTCAAAATAATGTGAATCAGAGCCGACCGTTACATATTTTCCACCCATATTGTGAAACTTTTTGATATATGCTTTGTTTGGCAATGTATCGTTCATATCCATTGAAAGACCCGAAACATTAAGTTCAATCGCCTTGTTATTTGCAATTATTGTGCTGAAAATTTCTTCGATGATGTCATCGAATTTTGACATATCAACATTGATTTTTTCTCTTGCAACAATATATCTTAGCGGATAAGTCAAATGAGCAAGACTGTCAGTTTTGTTCCATTTTGCCAAATCAAGCAACGCATTGAAATACTGTTGCAACAGGTTGTAAATGTCATATTGTTTGTAATCCAAAAAATAGAAATCTTCCATATCTTTTAGATTGTGCACGAGCCGAGCACAAAATCAAAATCGTATTTTGACAAAAATTTTTCCGAAAGTTCTTTTTCAAAAAGAGGCTGACCGAGTTCAACGCCGTTATATACCTTGATTTGAGGAAAGGTCGCCTTTGCTTCAAGAACTTCTGCAAACTGCCTGTCCTCAAAATCCCAGCAACCGTATTTTGTTCCGTCAATATCGCAATGGTCGGTAATCGCTATACCAATACCGCCGTTTTTTATTATTCCTTCGCATAATTGCTTGCAGGAATGATGTCCGTCAAAAGAGTTGGCAGAATGAGTATGTGTGTCAAAAATGTTTTTGTATTTCATAATCATCACCCGGCTCATTATTATATCATAGTTTTCGGTAAAATAAAATACTTATAAATAAAATTATTTGTTTGACAATTATACAAATTAAAACTATAATATAGATTAATTATATTATATAAGAGGTAATTAAAATGAAAATAAGAAAGAAGCTTTTGTCAATCGTAATGAGCTTGGTTATTTTGATGGCTTCAATTTTGCCTTTTTCGGCTATGAGTGTATTTGCAAATGATTCAATTCAAATTTTGGATTCTTCTTCAAATTTGGTTGAAAGTGTTTCGGTTGAAACCAACAACATCACTCTGCCGTTGAAGCAGGCTTTGCAATATTGTGCAACAAATGCAACTCCTCAAAATGTTTTGACAATCAAAATGCCTGCCGGTGAATACAAAATAACACAAACAAACACCGCAACAAGCAACACTGTCCTTGACCTTACAAACGGTACAGTAATATATAATGACTGCAAAAAGAGAGGCAATATAATCAATTCTCCAAGCGGATATTACGGTTATGACGGTCTTACCAATTTTACATTGCGCGGCGGTCAGCTCACTTACACCGATGAAAACGCTAACGAATCTTGTCTTTCGAGAATAGCCCATGCAAACGGCGTAAGATTTGAAAATGTAAAGTTTACAGAGGGCTTCATATCTCACTTTGTAGAGGTTGCAGGTTCAACAAATGTTGTGTTTGACGGATGCGTTTTTGACGGCTTTACCGGTGATATCGATTCATCAAGCTGTGAGGCTATTCAAATCGACATTCTTGAAGAAGATGAGCACTTTTCAGGTTTCCCGTTCTATGACGGAACGATGAATAACAGCGTAACCGTTGAAAATTGTACATTCAACAATCTTGTAAGCGGTGTCGGCACAAAGTCTATGTTCCACGGATATTACCAAAATAATATCACTATCCGAAACAATACTTTTTCAAATTTGACAGGATGTGCTATTTTCTGTTCTGCGTATGTCAACACAGAAATTTACGGCAACACAATTACAAACTGCGGTGAGGGCATTTATTACTTTATGATGCGCCCCGATTCAAGACTCGGTTCTGTTTGTGAATATGATAAAAACGGTTTTGTAAACAACGATTGCCAAACACGAATTTTCAATAATAACATCAGCGTAAATTCTACTGATGATGTTTCTGTTGCTTCGGCTATCTATATTTTCGGAAACAAAGTTACTTCGGCAAAAAAGAAAAAATATGATTCTTATGCTGATGTTGCAAACTATGCGGTAAACAAGATTTCTGTTTTTAACAATACAATCTACACAACTGCTCACGGTATCAGAATGTATGATACTTTGAATTCAAAAATTCACAATAACACAATTACAAGTTCAAGAACAAACGGCGGATACGGAATTTATGCAGCAAATTCTTCAAATTCAAATGATATTTATTCAAATACCGTTTCGCAGTTTTCAAACAGTATTTTGATTGCTTCTTCAAGCGCTAACAACAGAGTTAGAAA
>CABQCC010000087.1 GCA_902462495.1 uncultured Eubacterium sp.
TTACAGCATTTTTAAAACCCCACCGTCAACACTTCGTGTTGCCACCTCCCCTTTTAAAAAATGGGAGGCATAATTCGGTTTATTATATTTTGGCGTGTTTCAGAGACTTTATCGACAGTCTTATCGGCATCTGACATTCTTAACAGAACTCCAAGTTCCATAAATTTTTTGACCGTCATACGATGTGAAGCCTCTCACTCTGATATAATATCGTCCGCCTTGTTTAAGATTTTTTCTTGTATATGAAAGTTTATTCTTATTATTTATATTCTTTGTAATTGTGCCTGACTTAAAATCCTTGCTTGTTGAAAGTTGAAGCTGATAACCCGTGCAAGAACCTGAAAGCTTTTTCCACTTTGTCACAATTTTCTTTGAACCTGAAGAATAAGCCGACCTGACAGCCTCTTTTTTAGGCTTTGAAGCAGTCACAACAGGGGTTGAGTAATCACCTTTTGAATTGCCTGCATATGCGCAAACCTTGATTTCGTACACATTGCCGGGGTCAAGACCTGCGATATTGGTTTCTGACTCAGTGACGGTTTTGCTGAAACTTGTTCCTTTTGTTTGATTGTCAACCGCAACAAAATACTTTGTTGCTTCGTCAACCTCGTCCCATTCAAAATCAATCTTGTTGCACGCCTGACCCGTAACGGTCAATCCCGTAACCTCAAGTTCGTCTGCCGAAACATCGGGTTCTTCGCCCGGCATATCCTCATCGGGAACGATTGCCGTATAAAATTTGTCGTAATTTTTGAAGTGGCTGATGCTGATGCCGATACCGCCCGAATTTGACACCTTCATAGTGCTGTAAAAAATAGCATTAAGCGAATACAATGTGTCGTCATCATTATAAATCGAGCGAGTCGAATACTCTCTCATGCTCTGCCAATAAATTGTGTCGATATGGCACATATTGGAATTATACTCGGATGTGGAATAATTCGAGTGATATATTTTCATCATTGTTGAATCAATATATTGAACAATAACGGTATGCGTTTTTCTTGAGCCGCTGTTAAGTGCACCGTAATGCACAACATCGCCTGCAACCGCATTTGTGACAAAAAAGTTGATTACATCCTCAACAAAATCCGCATCGGGAACTGTTTTTGTTGATGTGAAAGTGCCCGAAGTGGTGAAGTTGCCACTATTATGCTTCACCTGATAATTATTATACAAACCCTCGGCATATGCAACGCCATAAAGTCTTTTGCAAACCTCGGACGCAAAACCGTAGCAGTTACGCTGAACTATTGAATTTTCACCCGGAACGAAGCCGGAAATTTTTTGTATATCTTCAAGTTTGTCGGTTGCCGTGCCGTTTGCATAAACATTGGCTGATGCAAAAACCGATGAAGCTAAAATTATCACTGATAAAAGAAGTGAAATAACATTTTTCATATAGCCCTCCTATTGAAAAGTCCAAAACATTATAGCACAAAAAGTCGAAAAGGTCAAATCAACAGCGAAAAAAAGGAGCACACTCAGTGTGTGCCCCAAAAATTTGTTATTATAGATTACTAATTTAAAACAATTTGATTTGTGCATTAGTCAAATCAATTTCCTTGTAATCAATATCATCAAGCAACTGAAGAAAAACTCTGTTGTCGCTCGGTGTAAGGCTGATTTCAAGATTTTTACCGTCATTCATATAAATTGAATATTTGAACGGATGCGAAACCATATTGTTAAGATTAACACCTTTTTTATAAATTCTGCTGATGTTTTCGGTGTTTACAATAACTTCGTCATTGGTAGACACTTTTCCCAAATTTACATACATCTTTTAATTCTGCGAAGCCGTCTTCGCTTTCCCCTTGATTATTGCGAAGTTAGTCCTCGCAAGTTTTATCCTATCACATCAAAAGAGGGATGTAAAGAAAGAATTTTATATTTTCAAAATAAGCGAAAAATCAGACAAAATCAGTTGTTTGCCGGGTGATAATTCGGCACAACAGCCATCAATTTTTCACGAACATTGCTCTCATTTATATCTTTAAGAGATTCGAGCCAAGCAACAAATTCTTCTTGTTCAAACTTCATAGGTTGGTTAACAAAAATCTTTTCGTTCGCAGTACGGCTTCTTGTTTCCAATTCCTCGTTCATCGAAAGTTCCTCATAAAGCTTTTCGCCCGGACGAAGCCCCGTAATCTCAATCGAAATTTCGTTTTCGTCAAATCCCGAAAGACGAATAAGATTTTTTGCAAGGTCCATAATTTTTACAGGTTCGCCCATATCAAGCACAAACACTTCGCCACCCTCGGCAAGACCGCCCGCCTGACAAACAAGCTGAGCCGCCTCCGGAATAGTCATAAAATATCTTGTGATATCGGGATGAGTAACCCTTACAGGTCCGCCGTTTGCAATTTGCTCCTTGAAAATCGGAACAACAGAACCGTGAGAACCAAGAACATTGCCAAAGCGAACTGCGGCATATTTTGTGTTTTGACTCTTCTTGTTCATATACTGAACTATGATTTCGGTAATTCTCTTTGTGCAACCCATAACATTTGTCGGGTTAACTGCCTTGTCTGTTGAAAGGATAACCATCTTGTTAACATTGTATTCATCGGCAACAACGGCAACATTATATGTACCGAAAACATTATTCTTTACAGCTTCGCACGGACTGTCCTCCATAAGCGGAACATGCTTGTGAGCCGCTGCGTGGAACACAACATCGGGATGAAATTCGTCCATAACCTCACGAAGTCTGTCAATATCTCTGACAGAACCGATGCGAACATAGATGTCAATGGTGTCACCGTACTTTTCAATAAGGTGATTTGCAAGTTCAAAAGCACAGTTTTCGTAAATATCAAAAATGATAATTTTCTTTGGTTTGTATCTTGCAACCTGATTGCAGATTTCAGAACCGATTGAGCCACCGCCTCCCGTCACCAAAACAGTAGCGTCAACAAGATAGCTGCAAGCCTTTTTATCAAGTGTTATTTCCGGACGGGAAAGGAGGTCGGTAATATCAACATTACGAATTTTCTTTGGATTGCCTGCGTCAAACATTTCCTCCTGTGACGGACTTGTTTTGACAGTACACTTTGTCTGCATTGCAATGGAAAGAATTTCCTTTTGTCTTTTCTTTGATGCAGACGGCAAGCAAAGAATAATTGTGTCAATTCTGTATTTTTCGGCAATTTCGGGGATATCTTCACAATTGCCGACAATTTTTATTCCTTCAATTTTTTTGTGAAGCTTAACAGGATTGTCATCAACCGCAACAATCGGTCTGCCGTTTTTGTAATCATCGTGTCTGAGCATTTCAATAACAAAATCACCCATAAATCCTGCTCCGACAATCAATACTCTTTCGTTCTTAGAGCTTCTTGCCGACATTCGTGACAAAAGTGACCTTATAATTCTGTAAGCAATTCTTATACCCGCAATGCAACACACAAAGAACAGCCACATAATAACATAAGAATACAAGCGAAGTCTGCCCTGAATGCCGAAAACTCTGACAAACATAACTCTGTCAACAAACAACAGCACGGCATCAATGACGGTTGCAGAAACCACGCTGCGGATAATTTCATCAGACCCTGCATAACTCCAAACGCTGTTGTACAAGCCAAAAATAAAATTGATTGCAACACCCAGCACTGCGATAATTCCGATGTGCCAAGCCGAAAATACAATATCCGAATAGCCTGTATCAGCAATTCTTCCGTCCATTGTAACATAACAAGTCAATCCGTTTGACAATATCAAAAGCATGGCATCTAATATTGCAATAACGGCTTTTCTTGAAAATGCTTTCATTCTCTGCATTTTAAAATTCTTTTTAGACATAATGTTTCTCCTTCTCCGAATTCTTGCACCGCAAAAATCCTTTACTGTTTCTCTTTTTTATCTTTTTCCTCTTTCTTTTTATTGACTGCCTTTCTAATAACAAAGGCAAGGAACCCTATCACAACCGTTGCTCCCCCTATTGCAAGCGGTATGTAATAATACTCGTCATTATTTTTCAACTTTTGAACATTGATGCCAATCTCGTTGAGCTTTTGCTCATTGGTTTTTTCAATGCTTTGAGTTGAGGTTGTAAGCTCCTCAACATAATCGTTAGCCGTTTTCTGCCTTGTGACATCCACCGAAGTTGATGAAACCGTGAAATCGCACTGTCTGTAAATCTCGTCATTTGCACAAACAACAACGGTTGCGGTTCCCTCGCCTATCGCCTTGATTTCACCGCCTTTTTCAATTTGGATAATTCCCTCCTCATCACAGAAATATCCAACAACGGCGGTTGCATTCAACGGTTCTAATTTATATCCAAGCTCAACGCTGTCACCGACCTCAAGTTCTGTGGTTGAGGCATACAGTTCCATATCCTGAGCAGGAACATTCTTTGTTTTTTCTTTCTTTGTTGAGGTTCCTTGCTTCTTGGTTGTGGCAGAAGCGGTTGTTGCCTCGGTTGTCGTTACCTTTTGAGTTGACGGCTTTGCGGTTGTCACCTTTGCCGTGGTAGTTTTTCCTGCGGTAACCTTTTTAGTTGTTGTCACTTTCTTTGTTGCAGTGACTTTTTTGGTTGTTGTAACCTTTTTGGTAGCTGTAGGTTTCTTGGTTGTTGTCGCCTTTTTTGTTGTGGCCGGTTTGGAAGAACCGCCCTTTGCGACAGACGAATAATCGGGAACACCGTAGCCCATAATCGCCGAAACATTGTTGTAAGGCTTTGAGCCTGTTGTTGTGTATTTTCGAGCCTTGACTTTGCCCGAACAGTTGCCCTCAACCGTGTACACCGTTGAGCCGTCGATATAATCGACCAAACCGACATGCTGACTTGAGCCGTTGCCGGACCAGTCGAAGAAAATCAAATCGCCCCTCTTTGGAGTATAGCCCGAAGAAGTTGTGTAGTATCTGTCACGATTTTTGTACCAGCTAATCATCGAATTGCAGTTGCCGCCGCTTGGCACAATGTTTTTGTACATTGCAACCCCAAGGTTTTCGCCTGCCTTGTTGAAGCACCACAGCACAAAAGTTGTGCACCAGCCACCCTGATAGCCGTACCATTCGCCATATTTGCAATACGAGCTTGTGCCCTTGTAGCCGACTTCATCATTTGCCACATCAAGCACTTCGTTTTGCATTTCGCCGACCGATGCGGCATATGCATTCATAGGCAACGCCGTACACATCATCACCGCAACGAGCAAAACAGCTATTGCTTTGTATATTTTTTTCATAAAATCCACCATAAATATTATAATAAGACAAAAATCCTATTTTTACAATTAAATATTATAACTGTGTATATTTCAAAAATCAACTATTATTTTATAAAAAATTCACAATTTATAATTTAACTGTTGATTTTTGGGATTTGATGGAATATAATAACCTCGCATTGTATCCACAGAGGAAAATATCTTTCTCGGCTTGTGCGATTTTATGTGTTATTCGCACGGCTTCGGAACAGTAGCAGAAAGGAAAATTGAATATGAAAAACACAAAAACACAAAAGATAGTGGGTATCGGTCTTTTCACCGCTATCATAGTTGCCCTCCAGCTTCTTGCGGCATCTATCAAATTCGGACCGTTTTCAATCACATTGGTGCTTGCACCTATCGTTATCGGCGCTGCTCTTTACGGCATCGGCGCAGGAGCATGGCTCGGTCTTGCATTTGGCGTCAGCGTTCTTATCAGCGGCGATGCGGCAGCATTTATGACCATCAACCCGGCAGGAACCGTGGCTACGGTATTGCTCAAAGGTATGCTTGCAGGTCTTGTTGCAGGATTGATTTACAAAGCACTTGAAAGCAAGAACAAAACCGTTGCGGTTGTTTTGGCAGGTATTGCCTGTCCGATAGTCAACACGGGAATCTTCCTTGCAGGTTGCTATCTTTTCTTCCAAGAATGGTTGGTTTCTGTATTCGGCACAACAGGCTTTGCAACCGTTGTAACCGGTCTTGTATCAGTTAACTTTGCCGTTGAACTCGGAATCAATATGGTTTTGGCTTCTGTTATCGTGAGAGTCATCGACATTGGCAAAAAGCAATTGAAGAAAAATTCATAAAACACAAATATAAATCATAACCACCAGTTGAACTGGTGGTTTGCACAGGCCCTATAAGGGCCGC
>CABQCC010000088.1 GCA_902462495.1 uncultured Eubacterium sp.
TTTTCCACACGGCATTAGCCTGCTTTACATCAAGAAGAAAAACCTTTTCGGTTGTTGTTTCAAAATACGAACTGTCGTAGTTTGCTACCGCATCTGAAATGTTTGTATAGTAGTACAAATCTGAATTTGCATCACCCTCGACAATACCCTTGTTATATTCAGGATGAGAAACGAGGGAACGCTGTGTGACAGTTTTCATAGCCGCAATTTCTGCCTTTGAAAATTCATTCAAAAAACCTGCTTTATTATTATAAGCACCTGTTCCGCTGACATATCCGTCTTTTGGAGGATTTCCGCAAAGCCAGTCAACCTTTCCCGCAGTTGCAGTTGAATTAAGCCAAGAGCGCATATTACTGTCCCTCCAATAGTTAGAACCGTAACTGTCACGCTTATAGCTTCTGCTATGTGATTTTGAACTGCTGTTGTCGTTTGTTTTTGCATCATATGCAAGAGTGTCAACAATTTTGTCTGCAAGCATAAGCGGTCCGTCGGCGTCAATGCTTACACAACGCCACAAAATGGAACTACCGTTATATGTGCCCATTTTAACATAATTGCCTATCTGAATATTAGGTTTTGAGTTCGCTTGAACCGAAACAGGAATAAGCGAAAGAACAAGACAGATAGACAAAAACATTGCAGTTAATCTTTTTTTCATAGACTTCACTTCCTTTATAAAAGTTGCTTTTTTCTACATTATATATACAATCTTGACATATGTCAACAAACAGAATGATAATTAAAAAAACTTTAATAAATAAAGACTGTGAAAGCAGATTTGCAATCACAGCCTTGGATATTTTATTTAAAGAACAGTGGCAATTTTTCAAGATAAATAATATCATCTCTGTCTGCCGCATCGCCCTCTGCAAGTGGGAAGCAAGAAGCAACAACATTTGCATTGAACTTTGCAAGAAGCTCCTTGACAGCCTTTAAACTACCGCCTGTTGACACAACATCGTCAACGATGAGAACACGCTTGCCATCGAGCAAATCGCCGTCCTCGTGGCCGAGATAAAGAGCCTGTTCTTTTTGAGTGGTGAGAGAAATATCAACAACCTTTTCAGGATGGTCCATATAAACCTTTACGCCCTTACGAACAACAATGTATTTTTTGCCGCTCATACGGCTCATTTCGTAAGCAAGAGGAATTGACTTTGCCTCAGGAGTTACTATGTAATCAAACTCCGGAACTTTCTTGAGAAGTTCTCTTGCACAAACTTCTGTAAGTTCAACATCACCGAAAAGAATGAATGCCGCAATGTCCATTTTATCAGACACAGGGAACTTTTGAAGTTCTCTTTCTATTCCGCCGATTTTTAATGTGTAAGTGTCTTTCATATTAACTTCTCCCCTAACTCTGTTCCGCCGATTACATGAAAATGCAAGTGCATAACAGTTTGACCGGCATCCGAACCGCAGTTATTAATAATTCTGTATGACTCAATTCCCTGTGACTTTGCAATCTCCGGGATTTTTTCAAAAATATGGCTGACATATTTTGCATTTTCCTCATTGAGTGCATTTGCACTTTCGATATGCTCCTTTGGAACACAGAGAAAATGCACAGGTGCAACAGGATTGAGATCCTTAAATGCAACCATCATATCATCCTCATACACCTTTGTTGACGGTATATTGCCGTTGATTATCTCGCAAAAAACACACATATTTTGCCTCCGAAATTTCTTTTACAATTCAACTTTTACAATTCAAAAAGTTTTTATTCCCTCAATCACAAAAACTGCAATTGAGGGTGATATTGTTTACTTTATTAATGACTTTACAATTTCTTCTGCCTTTGAAAGTGCTTCGTCAACCTTTGTCACATCCTTTGCACCTGCCATAGCAGAATCTGGACGGCCACCGCCGCCACCGTTTGCAATCTTTGCAACTTCTTTTACAAGGTCGCCTGCCTTTACACCCTTGGCAATAGCACCCTTTCCGCAAACAGCAACAAAGTTAGCCTTATCGCCGTTTACACCTGCAAGAACAGCAACAACATTGTCGCCCTTTGTCTTGACATCATCGCCCATAGAACGAAGTGCATCGGGAGTTGTGCCCTCTACCTTTGCGGTGTAAAGTTCAAGACCGTCAACATCAACAGCAGATGAGAACATATCGGCACTCTTGAGTTTTGTCATTTCCGCATTAAGATTTTGGATTTCCTTATCCTTTGCCTTGTTTTCGGCAACAATAGCGGTAATTCTGTCCTTAACTTCATTGTCGGCAGACTTGAATGTTGCAGAAGCAAACTTAACGGTGTCCTCACACTCGTTGAGATAATTGAGAACGCCTGTACCTGTGAGAGCAACAATTCTGCGAACACCGGCTGCAACAGATGCTTCGGACACAATCTTGAAAAGACCGAGTTCGCCTGTTGAAGCAACATGAGTACCTCCGCAGAATTCTGTTGAAGCATCACCGGCTTTTACAACACGAACGATGTCGCCGTACTTTTCGCCAAAGAGCATCATAGCGCCCATCTTCTTTGCTTCTTCAATCGGCATTTCCTGCATAGAAACAGGAGCGCAAGCAAGAATTTCTTTGTTTACAATAGCTTCAACCCTATTGAGTTCTTCTGTTGTGAGCGGATTGAAGTGAGTGAAGTCGAAACGAACCTCTTTGTCATTTACAAGCTGACCTGCCTGCTCAACATGAGTGCCGAGAACTTCACGGAGTGCGGCTTGAAGCAAGTGAGCCGCTGTATGATTACGCATAACAGACTTTCTTCTGTCTGCGTCAATTTGAGCGTTTACGGTGTTGCCGACTGAAACAACACCTTCTTTAACAGTACCGCTATGAATATAGATGCCGTCTGCATTCTTTGAAGTGTCTTCAACATCAAACTCAACACCGTCAGCGGTGATTACACCTGTATCGGCAACCTGACCGCCGGATGTTGCATAAAACGGAGTTTTGTCAAGAACAACAGAACCTTTTTCGCCTGAACCGAGCATATCAACAAGTTCGCCGTCTGCATTTACAAGAGCAAGAACTTTTGCCTCGGCAGTAAAATCGGTATAGCCTGTGAAAACTGTCTTTTCAGCGTCAATCTTTACGCTTGTATTTTTCCAAGCGTCTGCGCCTGCATCCTTACGGGCAGCACGGGCAGTAGCCTTTTGATTTGCAAGAAGTTCGTTGAACTTCTCCTCATCAACAGTCATACCACGCTCCTCAAGAACATCCTTTGTGAGGTCAAGCGGGAAGCCGAAAGTATCATTGAGTTTGAACGCATCTTCACCTGAGAACACAGTTCCCTCGGTGTTTTCGATATATTCATCAAGTCTTGCAAGACCTGCATCAATTGTTTTGCCGAAAGACTCTTCCTCTGACAAAATAACCTTTTTGATAAGTTCAGCCTTGTCCTGAAGTTCAGGATAAGCAACCTTGTTATCTTCAAGTACGGTTTCGCAAACCTTATAAAGGAACGGCTCATTAACACCCAAGAGTCTGCCGTGACGGCAAGCTCGGCGGATAAGACGGCGAAGAACATAGCCTCTGCCGTTATTTGACGGGATTACACCGTCACCAATCATAAATGTTGATGAACGAACATGGTCGGTAATTACACGAAGTGAAACATCATTCTTTGCGTCATCGTGATACTTAACGCCTGCAATCTCCGAAATTTTCTTCATTGTGTTTTGAACGGTGTCAACCTCAAAGATATTGTCAACTCCCTGCATAATGCAAGCAAGTCTTTCAAGACCCATACCTGTGTCAATATTCTTCTGCGCAAGTTCGGTATAATTGCCGTTGCCGTCATTGTTGAACTGGCTGAATACATTATTCCAAAATTCTGTAAATCTGTCGCACTCACAGCCCGGACCGCAATCAGGAGAGCCACAGCCGTACTTTTCGCCACGGTCAAAATAAATCTCAGAACAAGGACCGCAAGGACCTGAACCGTGTTCCCAGAAGTTATCCTCTTTGCCAAGACGAACAATGTGTGACGGGTCTACGCCGTTTTGCTTTGTCCAAATTTCAAATGCTTCATCGTCATTTTCGTAAATTGTGACATAAAGCTTGTCAACAGGCATTTCAAGAACTTTGGTACAAAATTCCCAAGCCCAAGCAGTTGCTTCTTTTTTGAAGTAATCGCCGAATGAGAAGTTGCCGAGCATCTCGAAGAATGTGCCGTGGCGGGCAGTCTTACCTACCTGCTCAATATCAGGAGTTCTGATACATTTTTGGCAAGTTGTAACTCGGCTTCTCGGAGGGGTAACCTCACCGGTAAAATACTTTTTCATAGGAGCCATACCCGAGTTAATGAGGAGGAGGCTCTTATCGTTATTTGGCACTAATGAAAAGCTCGGCAAACGAAGGTGTCCCTTGCTTTCAAAAAATGACAAATATTTTTCTCTTATATCATTTAATGATGTCCATTCCATAGTTATATTCTCCAAATCGGGCAACAAAAGTTGCCAAATTATAATTTATTTAATCTGTGCTAAAACAACATCAAGGCGGAACAAAAGTTCCGCCTATTGACATTACATCTTTTCAGCAATCTTTGTGAGTTCAACAAGTTCTTCCTTTGTAAAGGTAAGACCTTTGCTCATCTTTGAGTGGTCAGGTGACCAATCTCTTACATCAACCTTTGGTTCTCTGCCGTTCCAAGAAATCATATTAACTTCTCTTGTCCAACCACGAGAGGTTTCGGAAATTACACCGAGGTGTTCTGTGATTTCGTACTTAATTTCTGGCATTTGCTATTCTCCTTTCGTAATACTTATGCGATAAATAATAATTTACAATGATTTAACAAGTTCTTCTGTATCTCTTGCAATCATAAGTTCTTCATCGGTTGCAAGAATGAATACTCTGACATCGTCTGTCGGCTCGGTAAGTTCTGCCTCTGCACCCTTTTGAGTCTTTGAGTTAACAGCCTCATTGATGTGTACACCGAGGTAGCCGAGATATGAGCAAACCTTTGAACGAAGCCATACGCCGTTTTCACCGATACCGCCTGTGAATACGATAGCGTCAACGCCGTTCATTGCAGCAACATATGAACCGATGAACTTTGCAATTTCGTAAGCCTGCATTTCGTGAGCGAGGATAGCTCTTTCATCGCCCTCCTCCTGTGCCTTGCAAATGTCACGGTCATCAGATGAGATACCTGAAATAGCCTGAACACCTGACTGCTTGTTGAGGATTGCATCCATCTCGTCAGGAGAAAGATTTTCATTCTTCATAATGAAAGTAACTGCCGATGGGTCAACACCGCCCGAACGAGTGCCCATCATAAAACCGTCAAGTGGGGTGAAGCCCATTGATGTATCAACAACCTTGCCGTGGTCAACAGCAGCGATTGATGAGCCGTTGCCAAGGTGACAAGTGATGATTCTGAGATCCTTGATGTTCTTGCCGATTCTGTCTGCTGCTCTGTGAGATACAAATTTGTGAGATGTACCGTGGAAGCCGTAACGACGAACACTGTATTTTTCATAATACTCATATGGCAAAGCATACATATATGCCTTTGGCGGCATTGTTGAATGGAACGCTGTGTCGAATACAAATACCTGAGGCACATCAGGACCTACAACATTAAGGCAAGCCTTGTAGCCTGCAATGTTAGCGTGAGTGTGAAGCGGAGCAAGAGGAGCAAGCTCTTCTACCTCATCGCAAACCTTTGGTGTAACGATAACAGACTGAGTATATCTGTCGCCGCCCTGTACGATTCTGTGACCGATAGCATCGATTTCGTCGAAGCTGTCAACAACCTTGTGTTCACCCTCACACAAGATGTGCTTAACTTCGTTGAATGCATCTGTATGAGTCGGCAACTCCTTATCGTAAGTATATTTTTTGTCGTCAATCTTTATGATAACATTTTCTTCTCCGCCTGTAATCTTTAAGCCGATACGCTCAATAGCACCCTTACAGAGTACAGACTCGTCTTTCATATCAATAAGCTTCGCAAAAGCAAAGGGCTTGCGCACAATTTTGCGATTTTTCCTGATTGAT
>CABQCC010000089.1 GCA_902462495.1 uncultured Eubacterium sp.
AGGCACAAAATTCTCCTTGTAGCTGTCGCCGCGACGGAGCCTGAGTTTCTTCTGCAATTTGACCGATTGTTGCACTGCCTTGAAATTTCAAAAACATAATTATTTTGTGCTGACCGGCAAACAGTCCTTCTTCGGCAACCGCTTTGTTAAAATTTGCCCTTTCCATTCTCGCCACCATACCGATTCTTGGGGCAATATGTCCCTTTGGCGGAGGTGGTGGGCAACAGCATTTTTTCTTGTTCAAAATAACAACTCCGAAAATTATTTAGTCGGCTAATATTTAGTCGACTAAAGGTATTATAGCACAAAAAATATTAATGTCAACATTTTATTTTTGTAGACCGCCACACTTGATATAGTACATATAATATGGTAAAATATACGGCGAAATTATTGGGAGGGCAGACTATGGATTACAATTTGTGCGATTACAACACGGTGAAAAAGATACTTTCAGTCCATGGCTTTAACTTTTCAAAGGCGTTGGGTCAGAATTTTATAATTGACGACAGCGTTTGTCCTACTATGGCAGAAATGCTCAAAGCTGATGAAAAAACAGGCGTTCTTGAGGTCGGACCGGGTGTCGGCGTCCTCACAAAAGAGCTTTGCAAAAGGGCAGGCAAGGTTGTGTCTGTTGAGCTTGATGAGCGACTTTATCCTGTTTTGGAGCAGACTCTAGCCGATTATGATAATTTTGAACTTGTCAAGGGCGATGTTATGAAAATCGACCTAAAACAACTTATTGCGGAAAAATTTGCGGATTGTGACACGGTCAAAGTTTGTGCAAATCTGCCGTACTATATCACTTCTCCTGTTATTATGATGCTTTTGCAAAGCAGACTTCCTGTGTCGGAGATTGAAGTTATGGTCCAGCAGGAGGCGGCAGAGCGACTTTGTGCACCTATCGGTTCAAGAGAAGCCGGTGCGGTCAGCGTTGCGGTTAATTATTACGGCGAAAGCGAAATCCTGTTCAATGTCGGCAGAGAGTGCTTTATGCCAAGTCCGAAGGTTGATTCAAGCGTAATCAAGATTATAGTCAGAGATGAGCCTGAATTTGAGGTTAAAAACGAAAAGCAGTTTTTCTCACTTGTAAAAAGTGCCTTTGCACAGAGAAGAAAAACTCTTGTCAATTCGCTTTCAAATTCACTTGGCAAGTCAAAGGCAGATGTTACAAATGCACTTGCACAGCTCGGTCTTGCTTCAACCGTAAGGGCAGAAAATCTTAAAATGGAGGATTTGGTAAATTTAACCGATTTACTTTTTAATTAATTATGGCAAAAGAAAGAAAAAATAACACACTTGTTTTTAGCGATTATTCCGTGCCAAAAGCAGTCGGAACTCTGGCAATTCCGAGTATGCTCGGTATGCTTATAAATGTTATATACAATCTTGCAGACACCTTTTTTGTGGGTCAAACAGGCGATAAAAATCAGGTGGCCGCCGTTTCGGTTGCAATGCCTGTGTTCTTGTTTTTCCTTGCGGTAGGCAACCTTTTCGGTGTTGGCGGATGTGCGTATATCAGCCGTTCACTCGGTGAGGGCAAGAAAGAAAAAATCAAGTCGATTTCATCATTTTGTATTTATACGGGTATAATTGTTGCGGTTGTGCTGTCGGCGATTTTTATTGCTTTCAAGCGTCCGATTTTGTACCTTGTCGGTGCAAGTGATTTTACAATCGATTTTGCTTGCGATTATATGTTTTGGATTGCTCTCGGCGGTGTTTTCAGCGTAACAAGTATTGTTGCGTGCAACCTTGTAAGAGGTGAGGGCGCCGCAAAAGAGTCAATGATCGGTATGGTAATCGGTCAGATTGTAAACATTGTACTCGACCCGATTTTTATTCTCGCTCCGGGCAACAAACTTTTCGGCATAACATTGCCTTTCGGCTTTGATATGGGCGTAAAGGGCGCAGCCATTGCAACCGTTATCGGCAATATGACTTCCGTGCTTTATTTTATTGTTTACTTTATGAGAGGCAAGTCGATTTTGTCGATGTCGCCAAAAAGATTTTCGGCAAAGGATGGCATTGTTAAGGGCGTTGTCAGCGTCGGTCTTCCTGCTTCGCTCAACAATTTGCTTATGTCGCTTTCTAATATCGTAGTAAATATCTTCCTTGCAAAGTACGGCGACAATGCTGTTGCCGCAATGGGCGTTGCAATGAAAGCCAATATGCTTGTTGTTATGCTTCAAATCGGTCTTGCACAGGGTATTCAGCCGCTTGTAGGTTATTGCTACGGTGCAAAGAATTATCAAAGAATGAAAAAGAGTATTCGCTTCGGTATGATGTGCAATGTTCTTATCGGTGCAAGTGTAACGGTGTTCTATCTTGTGTGCAGACGACAGGTTATCGGTGTGTTCATTGATGACGAGGCTGTTATCGAATACGGCGTAAAGATGATTACCGCACTTATGGCTCCTGGCACTTTCCTCGGTATAATGTTCATCATCAATTTTGCATTTCAGGGAATGGGCAAGGGCGCTCAGTCGCTTGTTCTTGCAGCAGGCAGACAGGGCTTGATTTTTTTGCCGATGATGTTTATTATGAATAAGGTGGCAGGTCTTGAGGGAATTATCTGGGCACAGCCTGTTGCAGATGCGTTTTGCATTGTTTTGGCTGTTGTTATGTTCCGTGCCACAATTAAAAAACTCGAAAAAGAAGCAAAACTCAACACCATGGATTAATGAAAGAGTGAGTGTATGTTAATTAACAGTATTGATAAAAAAACGCTTGATGCGGTTTCGGCTCGATTTGGCAAGTTCTTTGTCAAGCAACCGCTGTTTATGTTCCTTTGCAGCGACATAAACAAGCGACCGAAGTTTATCGAGGATTATATGAAATATCATATTCCTCGCTTTGCAAGTGAAGAAGTTGTCTTTGTTGATAAGATGGCAAATGCTATGGTAACTCTTGTTGACCCGCAGAATTTTGAATATAGGTTCAAGGGCTTGTCGGGTCAAAGAATGAAGAAATACAGCTTTTCATCAAAGATTTTTCTTCAAAGAGAAAACCTTGAGGGAATTTGCGATATTCTTTTGACTTATGCCAAACCGTCAAGAGTTATGACGGTTTACAGCGACCCTAACGGCGATTTTGAGGTTGTAAAAGAACTTATCGATGAAGCAGTCGAGTTCGCCCAAAAAGAGGATATAACGCTTGTGTACGACACATTCAGCAAAAGATATATCAACTATATGCTGTCCAAGGATTTTGTTGTTGCATACAGCAAACCGTTTATGGAAACTAAGTTTATGGAAACCGTAATGACATACAATATATAACTGCAAAAATACAAAGGCGAGGAATGAAGTATCGTTCCTCGTCTTTATTTATGTCTTGTTTGATTTGCAGGCAACAAAAAAGGCTACGGATTTTTCCATAGCCTTTGGTTTGTATTAACTTATAATCGGTTGATTATAATCTTGTGATACCTCTTCTATCCTTGAGGTATTTATCAGATGCAGGATATTCGTTTGTGTAAGTGATCTTAACAGATGCACTCTTGTCCTTGATGATTGCGATGCAAGCGTGTGTTACGTCTACGTTAGCAATCATTGTGTAGTGAGCAGAAACGATTTCCTTTGTCTTTGTATCGATAGTTACAGAACCTGTACCACCCTTGTACATAACCTTAACATTCTCGTTTGCGCCACCCTCTGTGAATGAAAGTGCGCCGATGCTTGATACAGCACCTGTGATGTCGCCGAGAACTTCAAAGAATGAACCCTGAGGACCTTCACCACGGAATGCAAGTTCTTCCTGCTTAGGCTGAATTGTCAATGTGATTGTGCCGTCGCCGTTGTCAACAACATTTGCGTCAAGAACGTACTCACCCTTGAATGCAGAAGTTCTGTAGTCATTGTCGTTCTTTCTTGTGTCGTCATCGAGGTTGTTGTCGAATTCAGGCTCTCTGCTTCCGCTTGGAACAAGGCTCCATGAGTTAGCGTCAAACATAGGACCAACGATGCTTGGAACAAGGCTGTTGATTGTGGTGTTCTTTTTGCCGTCGATCATAACATCACCAACCTGCAAATCTTCAGTACCGAGCAATTTGTAGAATGTCTTTGTGTTGCCGTCAGCATCCTTGTACTGAGCGGTAAGTGTCTTTGTGTAGTTGTAAGCTTCAACATAGTAGTTTGCAACATCTTCAAGGCTCTTGAATTCAACACCGCCGTATGTGCCTGCTTCAAATGGCTTGTCAAGAACAGATACATCTTCTTCAGCTGCTGCGTCTGCTTCACCGTCTTTGCCGGCATTCTTCCACTCGCCAGACTTTACTTCTTGAATTGCTGTGATTGTTCCGTTGGTTACATAGTTAAGCTTTGCACATCCTGCGAGAGAAGCTACAAGAGCAGCAACCAAAGCCAAACATGTAATACTTTTGATTAGTTTCTTCATTTATGGGAATCCCCTTTCCTTAATCTGCTTCCGTCTTTACAGAAAACATTTACACCATAAATTTATTACAAATCGAGATAAAAGTCAATAGGTAAATGAAAATTAATTCAAAATTAATTAAAATTCAGTCCTTTTTTTGTTAAAAATTAATGATAAAATGATATTGTACAATACCATTATATGTGTTATAATTATCAAAAATGCGGAGGTATTCATTATGAGATGTAAGAATTGCGGAAGCGAAAACGACGATAATTTATATATTTGCCAAAATTGCGGTTCTCCTCTTTATGATGAGGACGATAACGATAATGATATAATCAACGATGACGATATGGGCAAAACAAGGGTTGCCCCTGTTGTTCAGTCAAACCAAAGACAGTCTGCTCCTCAGCAGAGAGGCACTCAAGGCGCACCTGCAAAATCAGAGCAGAATAAGAAAAAAGAAAAAACTATCATAACAATTGTTGTGCTTGCAGTTGTTCTTGCAATCGCCGTCACGGCTCTTGTGGCTGTTCTTGTCAGCAAGTCAAAGATGAACAACAAAGTTGAGGATACATCAATTCCAATTGCTTCAACTTCCGAAGCACCGTCAACAACTGTTGCTCCTTCAACAACCGAACCGACAACCGAATCCACCACTCAATCGACAACTAAGCCGACAACAGTTGCTCCTGTTGAGTACACTGTAACCGTAAGCTGTTCGCAGGGTGGCGAGGTCGAAGGTGACGGCTCTTATGCAGAGGGCGAGAAGTGCACCGTTATTGCCAGAGCCGATGATGATTTTGAATTTGACGGTTGGTACAAAAACGGCAAGAGAGTTTCATCAAACGAGGTGTACACTTTTGCTGTTAAGGATAACACGGAATTAGAGGCTGTGTTTACCGATATTACAGATGTTTCAGAGGATTACGAATAATGTCAAAGGGCGATATTGCAAAGGGATATTTTGAGCAGGGCTATAATTGCTCACAGTCGGTGGCTCTTGCTTTTGCCGATGAAGTCGGAATGGACGGCAAGTTGATTGCCCGTCTTACAGGCGGATTTGGCGGCGGAATGGGCAGAATGAGAGAGGTTTGCGGAACAGTCAGCGGAACTGCGTTTGTTTTGTCCGCACTTTACGGCTATTCAGACCCAACCGATGCCGATGCAAAGGCACAGCTATATGCCGATGTTCAAAAGGTGGCAGGTGAATTTAAGGATAAAAACGGCTCGGTCGTTTGCCGTGATTTGTTGGGTTTAACTCAAGACGGGTTCGACAATCCACAACCCGAAAAAAGAACGGATACCTATTATAAAAAGCGTCCGTGCGGTGACCTTGTAAAGATGTCGGCAGACTTGCTTGAAAAGTTCATTGCAGACAATCCGCAAAAATAATATAAAAATTATTTAGCATATTTGCAAAAAAATGCTTGCATTTTATTGTGCAATGTGTTATAGTAATTTGCGCAAGTGAAAAACACTTGCATATGCGCTGGTAGCTCAGCTGGATAGAGTGACTGGCTACGAACCAGTAGGTCGGGGGTTCGAG
>CABQCC010000090.1 GCA_902462495.1 uncultured Eubacterium sp.
TAGGCGGCCCTTATAGGGCCTGTGCAAACCACCAGTTCAACTGGTGGTTATGATTGAACATAAATAATTTTGTTGATACAATATATTAAGAAAGAAGGAAGTTTTATGTTAATTGCTTACAGTATTGTTGTATGGTTTGCGGCACTTTTTATGATTTTAATAGGAATTTCGCTTGCAAAAGGAAATTATAATTGGTTGCATGGTAAAACTTTTGACAGACTTAATGGTAATGAAAAGGTGTATTTTGCCAAGGCAAGTTCCAAACCTGTCATATTTTTAGGAGTTGGAATTGCAATATCCGGATTTATTACGGCATTTTCAAAATCTTACAATTCTTTGTTTTGGGCAATAGGCGTTGTAGCCGTTATATTAATTATTTATGTGTTCATTATGTATATAGTTGAAAAAAGATTTGAATAAAGTGTTATTGATTTATAATTGAATTTATAAAGGTTCCCATTTCATCTATTAAATCTTCTGCTTGCGGAAATACACCTGTTGCGTTTATGTATCCGTGACCGAGTCCGTTATAGATTAACAGGTTTGTTTTAACTCCTGCATCGGTCAATTTATGCGCCCAAGCCATTGCGTCTTTTTTGAGATAATCAAGTGCACCGGCGGTTATGAATGTTGGTGGATTTCCTTTTGCTGAATAGATATATGGGCTGTTGAATTCGTCGGGTGCTGTTATTCCGATTTGTTTCACATCACAGTTTGTCAGCATTTGCATTTGGCGAATAACACCGATTGAAAGTCGCTTTTGTGTAGGTTCAAAGGTGAAATCGTCAAGTCCTGTGTGATAGTATTCGTCTTCAATTGCAAATATATTGAGAGTCGGATATAAAAGAAGCTGACCTCTTATCATATCATTGCCTTTAAATTTTGTTGAACAGGCTTGAGCAAGGTTTCCGCCTGCACTGTCACCGCAAACGAATATTTTATCCTTGTCTGTGTCAAATTCGGAGTGGTTGTTGTAAATATATTCTACAACATCAAAACAGTCTGTGTATGGAGTAGGGTATGGATTTTCAGGCAAAAGACGGTAGTCAATACTAAGCGCTTTTATTGAAAATTTGTCAACAAGCATTTTCAAACATTCGTCATATGGGTCTATTGTTCCGCCTACAAATGCACCGCCATGGATAAAGATCAACAACGCTTTTGTGTTTTTACAAGTGTTATTTTGATAAATTCTGATTGGAATTTTATGGCTGTCACTTGCCAAAACAGCAGAATTGGTTATTTCAACTCCGTTTATATGACAGTCAGCATACGAAATTTTTGAACAGCTTTCTCTAAACGAAATTATATTATTCTCGTTTAGTTTCATATTCATATGTTTAAATATGAAATCAGGAACAAATTGCAATCCTTTTGCCATTTTGCCAATCGGTCCGCCAAGCATACGAGGGTCAAGTCCGTACTTTGAAACGGCATCAGGTGAACATTTTACGGTGTATACTAAATTTTTGTCTTTTTCTTGATATGCTGTGTTTTTTAATTCGTTTAAAAATTTTTCGGTGTACCATTTTTTGCTAAAATCTTTTTTCTTTTTCACTTTATCCTCTTTTATTGTCAAAATATGTCGATTTATGAGTTGAATAAAAATTCAATATATGGTATATTATAACAAGACTTTTTTAAAAATTATATCATATTTATTATGCTTAGGCAAGTATGTATGAGTTACGGAGATGTTGTGATGAAACGGATTTTGTGCGTTTTGCTGTCGTTGTTTATATTTCTTTCGACTTATCCTTTTTCTGCTTTCGCCCAAACTTTCGGCGATGAACTGTGTGACGGAATTGTCTATACGGTGAATAGTAAAACAGGAGAAGTAACTATCAAGGGCAGTGGTGAAATTCCCGATTTTAACAATTCTCCGTTTTTATATTTGAATGGCAACATTAGGGTTGTGACCGTTAAAAGCGGAATACTAAAAATCGGAGCAAGATTATTTAGAAATTGCACGAGCCTTGAAAAAATAAATATCGGCGAAAGTGTTATTGACATTGATAATACTGCTTTTGACGGATGCGTCGGCATAAAAGAATTTAATGTTGACATTGAAAATATGGTCTATTCATCGTTTGACGGAGTGCTATATTCAAAAGATTTGTCAAGACTTATAAAATATCCGCCGTCAAAAACAGACGAAAGATTTGTCACTTTGAAAAACACGGTTACCATATGTAAAAATTCGTTTAAGTATTCCCGGCATCTAAAGACGCTTGTGCTGTCAAGCGAAACAACTGATGTTGAAGAAAACTTTGACGACTCCGCAATTGCCGTTGAAAAAGAAAAAGGAACTCCGTCGGGAGGCGGAAAGCACCGCCACGAACCTGTATACAAAACGGTGTTCCCAACTTGTACAGAATTTGGATATATTGAATATACATGCAGAACTTGTGATATTAGATACATAAATAAATACTATTGTCCGACCGGTCACAGACTCGTTGAAAGAATTACTCCTGCCACAACAGAATCTGTCGGACACAGAGTTACGGTCTGTACTGTATGCGGACATGTTGAAAAAGACGAAATTATCAATAAAATCAAATCGTCTGCACTTGAATATCCAAACGCCGTTTATAACAGATGTTCGTACTCTCCGAATGTTTGCGTGCTTGATTCAAAAGGCAACGAATTAGTGTGCGGGGAAGATTATATTTTGAGCATACCGTTGGGCAGAAGATATGTCGGTATGTATAGTTATGACATAGCTTTTATCGGAAAATATAGCGGAATTCAAAGGCTGATGTTTTTCGTTTATCCGCAAAGTCCTTTGTTTAGAAAGATTATTCTCAGAAAGAATGAAGTTGAACTTTGTTGGGATAAAATCACCGCACAATGTGACGGATACGAAGTATTTTACAGCAAGAATCCACAATTTTTAAATAGCACGGTGATTGATGTTAATAATAAAAATGCAAAAGGAATCAAGCTTCACGGCTTAAAGTCAAAGCAGATTTATTATTACAAAATCAGAAGCTACAAAATCGTAAATGAGGGTGATAAGTTCTATTCATCCTGGTCGGAAATCGGCAAAGCTAAAACATTGTAAAATATGAAATCTCCTGCTTGGACGCCTCTAAAGCAGGAGATTTATTTTGTTCACTTGACTTTTATCCACAATATATTGTATACTTATTTAGTATGTATACTTCTTATGGAGGGATTTGCTTGGCGAAGAAACAAGAATACGGAAACGAGAGTATTAAGTCATTAAAGGGCGCTGACCGTGTCAGGAAAAGACCTGCGGTTATTTTCGGCTCAGACGGTATTGACGGTTGTCAGCACTCTATTTTTGAGATTATGTCAAACTCTATTGACGAAGCAAGAGAGGGTCACGGTACAAAAATTACCGTAACTCGTTTTCTTGACGGTTCGGTTGAGGTTCAGGACCACGGTCGTGGAATTCCTGTTGATTACAATAAAAATGAGGATAAATATAACTGGGAACTTCTTTTCTGTGAACTTTATGCCGGCGGTAAATATGACAACGGCGGAGATAACTATGAGTTCTCACTCGGTTTGAACGGTCTCGGACTTTGTGCTACACAATATGCATCCGAATATATGGATGCCGAGATTAAAACTGACGGTTTCAAGTATAATCTTCATTTTGAACACGGTGAAAATGTCGGAGGTTTGCAAAAAGAACCGTACGGAAAAAGAGGCGACACCGGAACAAGAATCAGATGGAAGCCTGATTTGCAGGTGTTCACCGATATAAATGTGCCTGTTGAGTTTTATAAGGAAACTATGAAGCGTCAGGCAATAGTTAATGATAAGATTAAGTTTATTTTCAAAAATCAACTCACCGCAACTCAATTTGAAACATTTGAATACTGCTACGAAAACGGTATCAAGGATTATGTTACCGAGCTTGCAGGGGATAAGGCTTTCACAACTCCTCAGTATTGGGAGTGTGAGAGGGTCGGCAGAGACAGAGAAGATTTGAAAGATTATAAGCTGAAAATCAGAGCCGCATTGTGCTTTTCTCTTGAAACTCAACTTAAAGAATACTATCACAATTCATCATTTCTTGAGCATGGCGGTGCTCCTGAAAAGGCATTTAGAAGTGCTTTTGTAAATCAAATTAACGCATATCTTAAATCTACTAACAAGTATAACAAAACCGATTCTCAAATTACTGTTCAGGATATTGAGGAGTGCGTGATCTTTGTTGTTTCATCGTTTTCTACTCAGACATCGTACGAAAACCAAACGAAAAAGGCTATTACAAATAAATTTATCCAAGAAGCTATGACCGATTTCTTCAGGAAACAGCTTGAGGTATATTTTATTGAAAACAAGATGGACGCAGACAAAATTGCAGACCAAATTTTGATAAATATGCGTTCTCGTGTTAAGGCTGAAAAAACAAGAAAAACTCTTAAAACAACCTTGCAGACAAAGGTGGATATGACAAATCGTATTCAAAAATTTGTTGATTGCAGGTCAAAAAATGTTGATGAGAGGGAACTGTTTATAGTAGAGGGTGACTCTGCTCTCGGCGCTTGTAAGCAGGCGAGAGATGCCAATTTCCAAGCTATTATGCCGGTCAGAGGTAAAATTCTTAACTGTTTGAAATCTGATTATGACAAGATTTTTAAAAGCGATATAATCACCGATTTGATAAAAGTGCTCGGTTGCGGCGTTGAAGTTAAAAGCAAGGCGGCAAAGGATGTTTCGATGTTCGATATGGAGCAACTTCGCTGGAACAAAATTATGATTTGTACCGATGCCGATGTTGACGGATTCCAAATCAGAACACTTATTTTGACAATGATTTATCGTCTTATGCCAAAACTTATTGACGAGGGCAAAGTTTATATTGCGGAATCTCCGCTTTATGAGGTCACTTGCAAAGACCAAACATATTTTGCCTACAACGAAATTGAAATGGATGCAATCAAGGCTGAAATCGGCGATAATAAATACACCGTTCAGCGTTCAAAGGGTCTTGGTGAAAATGAGGCTGATATGATGTCGCTCACCACTATGAACCCTGCAACAAGACGACTTATCAAGGTTAACCCGTGTGATGCACAGGCAACAAGCGAAATGTTTGATTTGCTCCTCGGCGACAATCTTGACGGAAGAAAAACATATATTGCCGACTATGGTCATTTGTACCTTGATGCGGCAGATGTAAGCTAAAGGAGGTATTCGTTATTATGGCAAGAAAAAAGAATAGCAGAGATAATGAAGCACAAACTCCTTTGGCAGATAATGTGCATATTCAGGACGCAGGACTGATTAAGGACGAACAAATTGTTGACACTCTCAAATGGAACTATATGCCATATGCAATGAGTGTTATTTTGTCCCGTGCGATTCCTGAAATTGACGGATTTAAACCGTCTCACAGAAAGCTACTTTATACAATGTATAATATGGGGCTTTTGCAAGGCGGAACAATCAAGAGTGCCAATATTGTCGGAAGAACTATGCAGCTTAATCCTCACGGTGATGCTTCAATCTATGAAACAATGATTAGATTGTCACGAGGCAACGAGAGCCTTTTGTATCCCTATGTCGAGTCAAAAGGTAACTTCGGTAAGGCATACAGCAAAAATATGATGTACGCCGCTTCTCGTTACACAGAGGCGAAGCTTGCACCGATTGCAAAAGAACTTTTTGATGACATCAACAAAGATACGGTTGATTTTGTAGATAATTATGATAATTCTATGAAAGAACCGACATTGTTGCCTGTAACTTTTCCGTCTATTCTTGCAAATGTTACAACGGGTATCGCTGTCGGTATGGCATCATCTATTGCTTCATTTAATCTTAAAGAACTTTGCGATACAACAATTGCACTTATCAAAAATCCTGACCACGATGTGTCCGAAACATTGCTTGCACCTGATTTTGTCGGCGGCGGATATATC
>CABQCC010000091.1 GCA_902462495.1 uncultured Eubacterium sp.
AAGAACGGCAGGTTTTAACTGCATTAAAGCAAATTGAAAAGCAGTATGGGCAAGGTGCTATTATGCGTCTTGGCGAAAGCACACATTTAAAGGTTGACGCTGTTTCAACCGGTTCACTCACACTCGACCTTGCAACAGGTATCGGAGGACTTCCAAAGGGAAGAATTATCGAAATTTATGGCCCTGAATCATCAGGTAAAACCACACTTGCACTTCACTGTGTTGCCGAGTGTCAAAAGCTTGGCGGTGAAGCTGCATTTATTGATGCAGAACACGCACTCGACCCTGGATATGCAAAAAATCTTGGCGTTGATGTTGATTCGCTTTTGGTGTCACAGCCTGATAACGGAGAACAGGCACTTGAAATTACCGAACAGCTTGTAAGAAGCGGTGCGGTAGATATTATTGTTGTCGACTCAGTTGCGGCTCTTGTTCCTCGTTCAGAAATTGAGGGTGATATGGGTGACTCTCATGTCGGTTTGCACGCAAGACTTATGTCACAGGCACTTCGTAAACTTACAGGTGCAATCAATAAGTCTAACTGCATTATTATCTTTATTAATCAGCTTCGTGAAAAGGTTGGTGTAATTTACGGCAACCCTGAAGTTACAACAGGCGGTCGTGCACTTAAATTCTATTCTTCAATGCGTATTGATGTAAGAAAGATTGAACAGCTCAAAGCACCGGGCAATGAGTTTATCGGTTCAAGAACAAGAGCAAAGATTGTTAAGAACAAAGTTGCTCCGCCGTTCAAGCAGGCTGAATTTGATATTATGTACGGAACCGGTATTGATAAAATCGGTGAAATTGCAGACCTTGCCGTAACACTCGGTATCGTTTCAAAGGGCGGTGCTTGGTTTACATACGGAGAGGAGCGTTTCCAGGGTAAAGAAAAGTTCAAGGATTATATCAAATCAAATCCTGATGTTCAGGCAGAACTTGAAAAACAGATTAAGGATATTTTGGCAAACAATGAGGCTGACGAAGCTGTTTCGGCTGATGAGCCTGAAGCACCAAAAGCTCCTGTTACTCAAACAAGAGCTGCTGCAAGAGCAAAGCTTGACATCGCAATAGACGATGATGAGGATTAATGAAAATATCTCATACAAAGGGCAGAGGCAAAAAAATTCATATTTTTGTTGATGACGAATATACAATAACAACAGATATTGATTTCTGGGCAGAGCATTTTTTTAAAGACGGTCAAGAAATAACCGAGGAGCAATGGCAGGAACTTTGCAATGGGATTTATTATAAAAAAGCCGTTGACAAATGCTATGATTTGCTTTCAAGGCGTGACCATTCCGTCAAAGAACTTAAAACAAAACTTCTTCGCACGGTTGATGAAGAAAATGCCGACAGAGCAATAGAAAAAATGATTGATTACGGATATTTGGATGATGAAAAATATGCAAAAAATCTTGTGAAATATCTGTCCGACACAAAGCGTATGTCAAAAAATCATATCAAACAGGAAATGTATAAGCGAGGCGTGCCGAGCGACATCATTGCATATACTCTTGAAGATACGGAAATTGACAATGTGTCGGCTGTTGTTGATTTGATTTTTACAAAATACAGAAACAAATTAGACGCTCAAGACGGTAACAAAAAAGTTATAGCCGCCTTGATGAGAAAGGGATTTTCATATTCTGACATAAGGGAAGCCTTTGAAAGAATTGAAAATGAAGAACACGATTAATGGCAATGGGTTATAAAGTCGGAATGATATCTCTCGGTTGTCCGAAAAATCAGGTGGACGGCGAGGCTCTGCTTGCAAAACTTGTACATGCAGGGTACCAAATTGTAAATGAAATTGAAAATTCGGATGTGATGATTGTCAACACTTGCGGATTTATCGAAGACGCCAAGCGTGAAGCTATTGATGCAATTCTTGAAGTTGCACAGTACAAGGAAGCAGGATTGATTTCCGCAATCGTTGTTACGGGCTGTCTTGCCGAAAGGTATCAGGACGAAATCTTAAAGGAAATGCCGGAGGTTGACGCAGTTATCGGTATCGGTGCAAATTCCGATATTGTTAAGGTGTGCGATAAGGCTCTGTGCGGTATTAAAACATCGAATTATCCGAATAAGTGTTATCTTCCTCTTGATGATGAAAGAGTGCTTTCTACGCCTCCTCATTGGGCATATTTGAAGATTGCCGAGGGATGCGACAACAGATGTGCTTATTGTGCTATTCCGGGTATCAGAGGCAGCTTTCGTTCAAGAACAATTGAGTCTGTTGTTGATGAAGCAAAAAACCTCGTAAATCGTGGAGTTAAAGAAATAATTTTAGTTGCACAGGATACAACTAAATATGGACAGGATTTGTATAGCAAATATTCACTCGATAAACTTTTGAAAGAACTTGTTAAGATTGACGGACTTGAATGGATTAGACTTTTCTATTGCTATCCGCAGAGAATTACCGACAGCCTGATTGATGTTATTGCAAAAGAAGATAAAGTTTGCAAGTATATTGACATTCCGCTTCAACATTCAGATGCTACTGTTCTCAAGAATATGAACAGAGTAGGGAACGGAAACGATTACAGAGTGCTTCTCAATAAAATGAGAAAAGCTATTCCGGGCTTGGCACTTCGAACAACATTTATGGTCGGTTTCCCGGGTGAAACCGATGAGCAGTTTGAAAATCTTTGCGATTTCGTAAAAGATATGAAGTTCGACAAAATGGGTTGTTTCACTTTTTCACCTGAAGAGGACACTCCTGCTTTTGATATGGAAAATCAAATTGACGAGGATGTTAAGAAGCGCAGACAAGAAGTTTTGATGAACGCTCAGTTCTTCATTACCGAAGCTTCAAACAAAAGCAGAGTCGGCAATGTATACAAGGTTATTGTTGATTCTTTTGCAGATGGAAAGTACACAGGTCGTTCTTATATGGATTCACCTGAAATTGACAGCGGAATTATTTTCACTTCAAATAAAGAACTTAATGTCGGCGATTTTGTCGATGTTAAGATTACGGATTTTGACGGATATGATTTGATAGGAGAGCATTATGAATTTACCTAATAAAATTACAGTTTTCAGATTTTGTTGTATACCGTTTTTGTGGCTGTTTTCACTTTGGCAGTTCAGATACCATTGGGTTGCCGCACTTTTGGTTTATTTTATTGCTTGTGTAAGCGATACCGTTGACGGCAATATTGCAAGAAAAAGAAAGCTTGTTACCGATTTCGGTAAGCTGATGGACCCTCTTTCGGACAAGGCACTTGTGCTTGCCGCATTTCTTATTCAGATAAATCTCGGAATCAGAACTGATATTGTCATAATGATTATGATGGCAAGAGAATTCCTCGTTGCAGGTATGCGTATGGCTGCAACAGTTGAGGGTGAAGTTATTGCCGCAAATGTTTTCGGCAAAGCAAAGACCTTTATTCAAATGGCAACAACGGGTATGACCTTCTTGCTCCTTGCAATTATGGAAAAAGACGGAGAAATAATTATTGCCACAAACGGCTTTAACGCTCCGCAATGGCTCACTGTTTATTGCACAATTGCTTTTTGGATTGCAGGTATTGTTACGGCTTTGTCGGGTATAAAATATACCTTAGACGGCTGGAAGCATATTAAAACTAAATAATTCTGTTGTTTTGAATTGTTAAAAAATTAAAATTTATGCTTGCATTTTTTTGAAAAATGAATATAATGTATTTAAAGGCTGTGATTGGGAGAAGTAACAGTTTTTCACCTATTCAGAGAGCAAACGGTTGGTGAGAGTTTGTATAGGTCAAATTGTGAAATGCACCCATGAGCTTCTCAAAGGAATTTTAGTATTTTGAGACGGCAGGCACCGTTATCAGCAAAGGCTATATTGGTAGCTTGAGTATAAATCAGAGTGGAACCGCAGTATTACTGCCTCTGTCAAACGACAGAGGCTTTTTATTTTTTTGAAAGGCGGATTATTAATGTTTAAACAATATAAAGAGGATATTCAAAGTTTTATTGACCACGACCCGGCAACAGATAATCCGTTAGAGATTATTTTGCTTTATCCCGGCTTTAAAGCACTTCGTTCTCATAAAAAAGCACATTGGTTTTACAATCATAATATGCCGTTTATTGCAAGGGCGATAAGTCAACGCTCCGCACATAAAACCGGTATAGAAATTCATCCGGGTGCAAAAATCGGCAGAAGGGTTGTAATTGACCATGGTCACGGTATCGTTATCGGCGAAACCGCAGAAGTCGGCGACGATGTTATGATATATCAGGGCGTAACTCTTGGCGGTACGGGTAAAGATATAGGTAAACGCCATCCTACCGTAGAGAGCGGTGTAATGATAGGTGCGGGTGCAAAGGTACTCGGACCTATCACAATTGGAAAAAACGCTAAAATCGCTGCCGGTGCGGTTGTGGTTAAGGATGTTGAGCCTAACTGTACGGTTGTGGGTGTTCCGGGTGAAATTGTAAGAATAGACGGTGAAAGAGTGGATGATTTGGACCAAATCAATATTCCTGACCCGATTATGAATGCAATCAGAAAAAATGAGGAGCAAATCAGAAAGCTCCAGGGAGATATAAAAGAGTTAAAGGAGATTGTTAATAATGAAAATATTTAACACAATGTCAAGACGAAAGGAAGAGTTCATTCCTGTTGACCCTAATGAAGTAAAGATTTATGCTTGCGGACCTACCGTATACAACTTTATTCACATCGGTAACGCAAGACCGCTCTGCGTTTTTGATGTGCTTCGCAGATATTTGGAATACAGGGGATATAATGTAAAATTCGTTCAGAATTTTACCGATGTTGATGATAAAATTATCAAGAGAGCAAATGAAGAAAACAGCACTTTTGAAGAAATTTCAGAAAAGTATATCAAAGAATTTTGGACTGATGCACACGGTCTTAATTTTAAAGACGCTACCGTTCATCCAAAGGCAACAGAGAATATTGACGAAATTATCGACATTATCAAAACTCTTGAAGAAAAGGGTTATGTTTATGCTGTTGACGGAGATGTTTATTACAGAACATTAAAGTTTAAGGATTACGGCAAGCTTTCTCATCAACCTATTGATGATTTGCAGTCGGGCGCAAGAATTGCTGTCGGCGACAAGAAAGAAGACCCGCTTGATTTTGCACTGTGGAAAGCTGCAAAAGAGGGCGAACCGTATTGGGATTCACCTTGGGGCAAGGGCAGACCGGGTTGGCATATTGAGTGCTCTGCAATGAACAGAAGATTTCTCGGCAAGACTATTGATATTCATTGTGGCGGTCAGGACCTTATTTTCCCTCACCACGAAAATGAAATTGCACAGTCAGAGGCTGCAAACGGTTGTATGTTCTCAAAATACTGGATGCACAACGGTTATATCAATGTAGACAATGTAAAGATGAGTAAGTCACTCGGCAACTTTAAAACTGTCAGAGAAATTGCAGAGGCTTACGGTTATGAAGTAATCAGATACTTCCTTATTTCTTCACATTATCGTTCACCAATCAATTATAATCTCGAAATTATTGAGCAATGCAAGTCTGCACTTGAAAGACTTTATAACTGCCGTGAAAGCCTTGATTTTGCCATTAAGAACGCAAAGACAGATATTGCCGATGATGAAGAAATTATCGCCTTGATTGACAGCAGAAAAGAGCAGTTTATCAATTCGATGGATGATGACCTCAATACAGCTGACGGCATTGCCGCTGTATTCGATTTGGTAAGTGACATCAATACTAAAATTATCAACAAGGATGTATCAAAGAATGTTTGCCAAAAGGCTGCCGATATGTTTGACGAGCTTACAGGCGTTTTGGGACTTGTTTATAACAGAAAGTCAAATGACATCAATGACGATATTGAGAAGCTCATAGAGGAGCGCCAGCAAGCAAGAGCCAACAAAGATATCCGTAG
>CABQCC010000092.1 GCA_902462495.1 uncultured Eubacterium sp.
TTTTTAAATCAAACCTCGTGAACCTTGAGCATATTTGTTGTACCCGAAATGCCGAGCGGAATACCTGCTGTAATTACCGCAAGGTCGCCCTGTTTGAGAACGCCTGCATTCTTTGAAACTTCAACAGCGTGGTTGAAAAGCTCATCGGTATTGTTTTTCAGTTCGCACATAACAGGCATAACACCCCACGAAAGAACAAGCTGACGATACACTCTCGGATCGGTTGTTGCACCGACAATTTGTGTATACGGTCTGAAGCGTGAAATCATACGGGCAGTTGTGCCGCTCTTTGTAACGGTAACAATTGCAACAGCGTTAAGGTCGTGTGCGGTTGTAACGGTTGCGTGAGAAATTGCGGTTGTGACATCCTCGTTTGACGGGCGCTGATTAAAGCGATGTTTATAATCAATATCCGCCTCGGTTGTGAGAGCGATTTTGTTCATAATCTCAACTGCCTCAACAGGATGCTTGCCTACTGCCGACTCACCCGAAAGCATAATTGCAGATGTGCCGTCATAAATAGCATTGGCAACATCGGTGATTTCTGCTCTTGTAGGTCGTGGATTTTCTATCATAGACTCAAGCATTTGAGTGGCTGTGACAACAATCTTGCCTGCTTCATATACTTTTTCGATAATTTTCTTTTGGATAGACGGAATCTGCTCAAAAGGAACTTCTACGCCGAGGTCGCCACGAGCAACCATTATACCGTCTGCCACATCAATGATTTCATCAATATTTTCAAGACCCTGGCGGTTTTCTATCTTTGCAATAATCTTTGGCGTTTTCCAACCGATTGCTTCAAGATAGTTACGCATAATTGTGATATCCGTTGCACTTCTGCAAAACGAAGCCGCAATAAAATCGAAGTCCATTTTCTTACCGAAACTCAAATCGTCCATATCCTTTTGTGAGAGATAAGGCATATTAAGTTTTACATCGGGAACATTAACGCCCTTATGGTCGGTGATAATTCCGCCGTCAACAACCGTGCAATAGATTTCTTTGCCTACAACCTTGTTTACGGTCATTGACATAAGACCGTCATTGATAAGAATGGTTGTGCCGGGATGAACATCGTTTGGAAGTCCGTCATAATTGATATAACTTTTTTCGTTTGTGCCGACACATTCCTCGGTTGTAAGCATAAATTTGTCGCCTGTCTTTATTTCTACGCCCTCAGGATTTTCAAATTTTCCGAGTCTGATTTCAGGACCTTTTGTATCGAGCAAAGTTGCAATAGGAAGTCCGACTTCCTTACGAGCCTCTGCAACATCTTTAAATCTTCTTTCGTGCTCGTCATACTCGCCATGGCTGAAATTAAAGCGGGCAACATTCATTCCGCTTTGCATCATTTTGCGAAGCACCTTTTTGTCATCGGTTGCAGGACCGATTGTGCAAATTATCTTTGTTTTACGTATCATAGCTTTTTACACCTCTTAGCCGCATTTTTCATCAATATAATTACAAGTTTATTTTATCATAAAGTGAGCAAATTACAAGATGTTAAATGTATCTATTTTATTAAATCTTTTATTACCTCGCCACCGATTATAAGTCCGACAACCGACGGAACGAACGAAACCGAACCCGGAAGCGAACGGCGTGATGAATTTCCGAATTCTTCAAGAACATCTGCATTTTCAAAAGGCTTGATTACAGGCTCTTTTGAATAAACGACTTTTAGATGATTGACACCCCTTTTGCGAAGTTCCGTTCTCATCACTTTTGCAAGCGGACAAACGGATGTTTTGCTTATATCGGCAACTTCAAATGCCGTCGGGTCAAGTTTGTTGCCTGCACCCATCGATGAAATAATCGGTGTTCCGCTTTCTCTCGCCTGCATAACAAGTTCTATTTTTCCTTTAACGGTGTCTATTGCATCAACAACATAATCGTATTGTGAAAAGTCAAACTTATCCGCCGTTTCGGGAAGATAAAAGCATTTATATTTGTTTACGACACAATCGGGATTGATGGATTTTATACGCTTTTCGGCAACATCAACCTTTGCCATTCCGACAGTATCGTGAGTTGCGATGATTTGACGATTGATATTTGTAAGTGTAACCTCATCGTCATCAATAATATCAATTGTGCCGACACCGCTTCTTACAAGTGCTTCAACGGTATATCCTCCGACACCACCGACGCCGAAAACGGCAACTCTTGATTTTTTCAGTTTTTCCACTCCGTCAGTGCCGAGCAAAAGTTCTGTTCTTGAAAATTGATTTAGCATACCTGTTTCCTATTTTAATATTTTTTGTAATCAAGACCTATTTGTTCAAAGACTTTTTTGCCTTGTTCAATTTCTTCCTGAGAAATATCGTTGATAACTTCAACTTCATTCTTGATTTTTTCTATCTTCTTTTTTGGCGCAAAAAGCAAAAGAATCACTCTTGCAAGCCACAAAAACGGAAGCAAGAAAGGCATTTTCTTTTTTATTCCGAACCGACCGTAAAGTTCGGAAGCAGACGGAAAAATTCTATCCTTGATATATTTTTTCTTATCCGTCTGACCGTAATTTGCTTCGTTTTTCATCAAATTAAGGATTTTGTTATTGCGATGAAATCCATATTCACTATTGCAAAGAATATAATTCTGCACAAGTTCTGTTGAACCGTCATCCTCTTTGTCGCCGAACCAAACATCCGCAATTTTTACAAGGCAGATATTAAAATCATTAAGTCCTGCGGCGAGAAGTCTGGAATTCATTTTGAACTGTTCATCTTTTGAAAGCTGATGCCACAGCACATATATATCAACAATGTTTTTTACTCCAATTCCCTTTGAAAACATATTTTTCACAAAATGACCGATATTGAAATAGTACAAATCGGAAAGCGACATTTTGTACAAACCGTCCGTTTCGGTTGGCAAAAGAGAATCCCAATCAATGATAAAATCATCATAATGAGGATGTTTTTTGTGCATAAACTCAAAATGCACTTCAACATACACATTGTCATTATCTTCTCTTTTATAAGCATCAACCTGACCGTCATCAAGGACATCGGGAACATAGCCGTTATCAAGCATAATTTGCTTGACAACATCACGCTGAACCTTTGAGCCGTCAGTTTTTACCATAAAGTCAATATCGCCCATTGCACGCATATCGGGTTGCGGATAATAACAGCGAATTTGACTGCCCTTGAGAGGCATAACATCAAAGCCACGGGAAGTAAAAATATGAGTAAGCCTCTCTGCTTCCAACTCTTGATAGGCGGTTTGACGAAGAAGCAGACCGTAATCGGAAAACCACTGTGTCATCAATTCGGGTGACGGCTTGTGATTTAGTTTTTCTATGCTATACCACAAAAGGTTAGGCACCGAATGTCTGCGTGCAATTTGAAAAACATTTTCAAATATAACCTCAGGCGGTTTTTCTTTTGGTTGTAAATCATTCAGGGCACATTTTGCAAGGTGCAAAAAATAGCCGTAATCTGTATTTATATCAAGCATAATTATTCCTTAATTTCATTTTGTAATTCTTTCATAAGTTTCTCGTGGTGCTTTGCTCCCTCAACACGCACAATGCGGGACGGAATGAAACAGAACAGAAGAACAACCGCACAGCCGAGGAAAAGTTCCATAGGATAAACGATATCTTCGCTTGCAACCCCTCTGTTTGCTGTATTAATAATCACCTGTGCAACAATAGGACCTATAATCATAGGCACTAAAACATACATAACAATTCGGCAACCCTGGAAAAGTCCCTCTTTTCCGTCAGGAATATAATCTCTGTATGAAGCGGTGAAAAGCCCTGCCATAACAAGATTTACGCCGATAGTAAGTGTTCCGCCGACAATAAGAATAATAATCTCGGCAGTTTCGTTTTTGTCAACGAAGAACTTACTGCTCCAAATAATCACGCAACCTATAACCCCTGCAATGATTGTCGGATAGTAAAAATTCTGCTTGCCCTTTTTGTCCATAGCAACGCCGATAAGAACCGAACCGACAGCGGCAAGAACCATAATAATGCCGACAGGAATGATGTAATTTTTTATTTTTAGCGTGCCCTCAACAATGTTGAAAAGATAGTTGATATACACTTGATAACCGATAGAAGCAATCATATATCCCGAAAGACAAACATAAAGCATTTTGTTTTGCTTAATTGTTGACGGCTTCAGGGAGTATGTAAAATCGTTGAAAAAAGAATTTGATTTGTTCGGTCTGATACCCTCCTTATCTTTCATAAGGAACAAACCGATTACACCGCCGACGGTTGGCATAATACCCATAATAATAAAGAACTTTTGCCAAGATTCAACCGTAGCGGAAGAATTTGTCATACTGTCAAATCCTCCGAAAACTATCGCCATTGCGAAAAGAGGAATAACTGCAAGAATAGTATCAACTCTTGCACGGTTTGCGGTATTTGTTACATCCGTTATCCAAGTGTTATATGAGGCATCGTTGCTGATTGAACCGATAACCGACATAATGCAGTCCATTGCTACAACAAGAATAACCATAGGCAAAACTTTGTCGGGTGACGGTTGCATCGGCACAAGCGAAAATGCGGCAATTGTGAAGCCCCAAACAACATAACCCCAGCAAATAAATACTTTTCTCTTGCCTGTTCTGTCAGACAGAGCACCGCCGATAAGCGTTGCCAATGTTGCAAATATAGCCGAAAAGGCAACAAGTAAAGTTGTGGCATAAGGTGCTTTTGTTATTTCGTTTTGCATAAAGCGTGAAAAATACATATTTTCAACAACCCACGCAATTTGACCGATTAAACCAAAAAGTAAAATCGAAGTCCAAGTTCTTGCTGACAAAGCGCCGACTTTTTTAGATTTATCTGACATAAAAAACACCCCTTTTGTTTATCACAAAATCATCGGTTAACTGTTTTCTTGTTTCAACACATCAAAGATGCTGTCGATATTATCAATTTGATAATCGACTCTGTATTCTTTGTTCAACGGCAAATTTTGAGGATTGAACCAACAGGTTTTGAACCCCATATTGTTTCCGCCCTTGATGTCGGAAGTGAGCGAATCGCCGACAATCAGGATTTCATCATTGCAAACTTTCGGAATATTCTCCAAAACGAAATTGAAGAACTCCTTTGACGGTTTTGCATAGCCGACATCATCGGAAATAAATGCGCCGTTGAATATGCCGTCAATTCCCGACACGGCAAGCTTTTTTGTTTGAACATTTTTTGCACCGTTGGTGACAGCATATTGGCAATAGGAATTTGAAAGAGCTTTTATTGTTTCCTCTGCATTGCCGATAAATTCAACGCAATCAGGCAATGACGATTCATAGAATTCGCAAAACTCATTTGCATCAACACCGCAAAAGCCTTTTACATTCAAAAATTCCTCAAACCTGCCAAAAAGCACCTGCTCTTTGGTAAGTTCGCCTGTTTCAAGTCTATTCCAATAGCTTTGATTAATTGCGGAATATTCGGCAACCGTGCTGTCGGAACATTCGCCCAAACCAAAGTGAGCAAACACCTTTTTGAGTGCCATATTTTCACTTTTCAAGAAATCAAGAAGTGTGGCGTCAATATCCCACAAAATTATCTTTATCATAAATCAATATCAAGTTCAACAGGACAATGGTCGCTGCCCATAACTTCGGTATGAATTTTTGCATCCTGCAATTTGTCGTCAAGAGAATTTGAGGTGATGAAATAGTCAATTCTCCATCCGGCATTCTTTTCTCTCGCCTTAAATCTGTATGACCACCAAGAATAAATACCCTCTTTATCAGGATAAAAATATCTGAATGTATCTGTAAAACCGCTGTCAAGAAGTGCAGTCATCTTGCTTCTTTCCTCATCGGTGAAACCTGCGTTTTTGTGGTTCGTCTTTGGATTTTTAAGGTCAATTTCTTTATGAGCAACATTAGATC
>CABQCC010000093.1 GCA_902462495.1 uncultured Eubacterium sp.
CAAGACGCATAATAGCACCTTGCCCATACTGCTTTTCAATTTGCTTTAATGCAGATTCAAGGGCAGTTTTTTTATCATTTGCTTTTTTATCTACAGCCATTGATTATTCCTCCAAAATATATTTTGAATTTAACAGATATATTATACTATATATGGTATATAAAATCAAGAAAATATAGTACAAATATACCATAAATATCACTATTAAAAAAATTATTGAAAAAATGCTTGCAATTTATGTAACTTTCTGTTATTATATTTCCGTTGTAAATTATTAAGGAGGTGTTCGCAAATGGCTAAATGTGAATACTGTGGTAAGGAAATGTCCTTCGGTATCAAGGTATCCCACTCACACAGAAGATCAAACAGAACATGGAAACCAAACATTAAGAGAGTTAAGGCTATCGTAAACGGATCTCCAAAGAGAGTTTATGTTTGCACAAGATGCCTTCGTTCAGGTAAGGTTGAAAGAGCGTAAGAGATACGCAAAAGATAAAGCTGTTCATTGCGAACAGCTTATTTTTTTGTTTTATAAAATAGTAAAAATATAAAGAGTAGGACTCGCCTACTCTTTCTTTTTCTTTTTTGAACCGATTTTGTTCTCTGTATGATTAATAAGTCTTTTTACATTTTCTCTGTGTGCCACAACCACTATAACCGTAAACACAAGAGCAATGAGCACAAGAATAATATCTTTGTAAAAAATTCCGATAAACACAGGATAGAAAATCGCCATCAAGATTGAGCCGAGGCTGACATATTTTGTTATCAATATAGTCAAAGCGAAAATCGCAAGCAATATGAGAGCAATTCGCCAATCAATCGCAATAACCATTCCGCCGCTTGTCGCAACGCCCTTGCCGCCCTTAAATTTGAAATAGCAAGGAAAGATATGTCCAAGCACAGCAAACAAGCCTGCAAAGGATTTCAGAACCACCTGTGGATAATCGGAGGCGCTGTCGAGAGTCATTTTGAGTTCTTCAACAGAAACAATCCTAAATGCGAGCCAAATAGCAAGCACAACCTTTAAAATATCGCCTGCTATTGTAAGCAAACCCAAAGTTTTACCGTAGGTGCGCATCATATTTGTTGTGCCCGCATTTCCGGAACCCGAATCTCTGACATCTTCGTTTTTCATACCTCTTGAAAGGATAACACCGAAATTAAGACTGCCGAGCAAATACGAAATTACGGCGATAATGATAAATTTAAAAGCTATCACTTTTTACCCTCATTTCTTTCTCTGACGATAAATCTCACAGGAGTTCCGTCAAGACCGAAAATTTCTCTGATTTGATTTTCCAAATATCTTTGATATGAAAAATGGAAAAGTTCGCTGTTGTTAACAAAGAAAACAAATGTAGGCGGTCTTGTAGACGCCTGAGTCATATAATATATTTTAAGACGCTTTCCCTTATCGGTAGGCGGTTGAACTCTTGCGGTAGCAATTCCGAGAACTTCATTAAGCTTACCTGTTGAAATACGCATTGAGTTTTGAGAATGAACATGAACAATCATTTCATAAAGCTTGTCAATACGGATACCTGTTTTTGCGGAAATGAAAATAAACGGTGCATAGCTCATAAACGAAAAATCAACAGAAAGCTTTTCTCTAAATTCTTTCATAGTGTTGCCGTCTTTTTCAACAGCATCCCATTTATTAACCGCAATAATGCAAGCCTTACCCTGTTCAATTGCGATGCCTGCAACCTTGCTGTCCTGCTCTGTAAAGCCTTCTGTTGCGTCAATCATAATAACACACACATTAGCTCTTTCAACAGCCATTCTGGCACGGATAATGCTGTATTTTTCAATGCTGTCATTCACACGACTTTTTCTGCGAAGTCCGGCAGTATCAATAAAATTAAACTTGCCGTATTTGTTCTCAATATAGGTATCGGTTGTATCTCTTGTTGTGCCGGCAATATTGCTGACAATCGCTCTGTCTGTACCGCTGATACGGTTAATGAGCGAGGATTTTCCGACATTAGGTTTGCCAATAACGGCAACATTGATAATTTCCTCGTCCTCAACTTCTTCATCTTCTTGTTCAGGAAAGAACTTGATAACTTCGTCAAGCAAATCGCCTGTGCCGTGACCGTGAACAGAAGAAACGGCAATAGGGTCGCCCAATCCAAGATTGTAGAATTCATAGAATTCCGGGTCAGGTGCACCGATACTGTCGCACTTATTTACGCAAAGCACGATAGGTTTGTTGCTCTTTTGAAGCATTGAAGCAACCTCCATATCAGAGGCAACAACACCGCACTTTAAATCCGTAACAAGAATAATTACATCGGCTGTTTCAATAGCAATCTCTGCCTGTGTACGCATTTGAGAAAGGATTACATCAGTGCTGTACGGCTCGATACCGCCTGTATCAACAAGTAAAAAATTATGATTAAGCCATTCGCAATCTCCATAAATTCTATCTCTTGTTACACCCGGAGTATCGTCAACAATAGAAAGTCTTGAGCCTATTAACTTATTAAACAATGTAGACTTGCCGACATTCGGTCTGCCGACAATCGCCACAACGGGTTTTGCCATATAAAAACCTCCTTATAACAAGAAAGGCGACTTAAATAAAGTCGCCAATGCTCAAATAATTAGTCCTTGTTGATAACTTCTTTGCCGTTGTAATAGCCACAGCTTGCACATACCTTGTGTGGAACTGTGTATTCAGAACACTTTGGGCACTTTACAAGTGTTGGAGCTTCTGCCTTCCAAACGCTTGAACGTCTCTTATTCTTTCTTGCTTTACCTGTTCTTCTTGCTGGTACTGCCATTTTTAATTTCCTCCTTATTATAAAAACAAGTTAGTTTACTCATCAATCAGCAAATCTGCCAAAGCAGCCAACCTTGGGTCAACATCCTTTGCACATTCGCATTTTTCGTAATTTAAATTTTTGCCGCATTTTTGACACAATCCCTTGCAATCTTCTTTGCAAAGCATCTTTGCAGGCAAAAACAACTGACATTCCTCATTAACAAGTTCGTCAAGGTCGAGCACATTGTTTTCAACAACGATATAATCATCGTAATCGTCGTTTTCATTTTCCATTGCGCTGACAATGATTTTGTTAAGAGAAAAATCATACTTTCTTTCGATGTCGTCCGCACATCTGTCGCACACACCGAAGAAATCAAAGTTTACATCAAGGTCAAGATACACAACCCCGACTTTTTGATACGCTCTTCCCTTTACATCAACACCGTTTTTGAGTGGCTTATAGGTGCTATACATAAAATCATCGGCATCCATATGATAATCGATACTGATTTCATCAGCCGATGAGTTAAGAAGATTTGTAAAATCAAGCTGCATACAGTTCACCTCATGTTTGCACTTTAAGTATTATATATATAAAGAGCTTTTTTGTCAATAGTAAAATTTAAAAAAATAAGCACACCTGTCGCCAAGTGTGCCATAATTTTTACGCTTCTTCGCAATATTCGAAGATTTCTACCGGAAGATCCTCTTTATCACAGCTGATTGTGAAGTAGAAGTTTACATCCGAAGCCTCACTTAAGCCTGAAAGCATCTCAAAAAACTGAGGGAGCTTTTCGTACTCTCTGCCAACAATCTTGAATGTGGCATCAATAAGAATATCTGTAACATCGTAATTGCCTGCACAAATACCTGCAAGGAAACCATAAAAAGCCTTGTGACCGTTGATTCCGTAGGTTTCTGTTTCGAGCAAACGAGCCTTTGATGAAATATCATATGTAAGCTTTGGTTCTTTTTCGATGCAAACGATATTTCCGTCAGAATTCTCTACACAAGAATTTACCAAATCAATAAGCTTCTTTGTCTTTCCTGCGCCTTTATTACCGATGATAAGTTTAATCATTATTTATTCCTCCTGTAAGAAATATGATCTTTTTTATATATTATCATAAATCTAATTGTTTTTCAAGTTTTTCTTTTTCACTTTCATAGCCCGGTTTGCCAAGCAAAGCAAACATATTCTTTTTGTAGCTTTCAACGCCCGGTTGGTTGAAAGGATTTACGCCAAGAATGTAGCCTGAAATTGCACAAGCCTTCTCGAAGAAGTAAATAAGATAACCGATTTCTTCTGCTCCGAGTTTGTCAGCTTCAATGATAAGATTGCCAACTCCGCCCTCTGTGTGAGCAAGCAATGTGCCGAGTCTTGCCTTGTCGTTTACAACGCTCATCTTTTCGCCTGCAAGGAAGTTAAGACCGTCAATATTACCCTCTTGTTCATCAATAACATAATCATTGAGGCAGTTATTGAATTTAACAACTGTTTCGAACATCTTGTTGGCACCCGATTCTTGAATATACTGACCAAGTGAATGAAGGTCAGTTGAAAATACGCAAGATACAGGGAACAAGCCCTTGCCGTCCTTACCCTCACTCTCGCCAAAGAGTTGCTTGAGCCACTCGTTGAACATTGTCATATTAGGCTCGTATGAAACGAAACATTCCATTTTCTTGCCCTTATTATAGAAGCAATTTCTTACTGCGGCATATTTAAGAGCAGCGTTCTTTTCAAGGTCTGTATCGCAAAGCTCGTTTTGTGCATTTCTTGCGCCAAGCATAAGTTCATCAATATCAATACCTGCAACAGCAATAGGAAGCAAACCGACTGCTGTCAAAACAGAAAATCTACCGCCTACATCATCAGGAACGACGAATGTTTCGTAGCCTTCCTTATCTGCAAGTTCCTTGAGTGTGCCCTTGTTGGCATCAGTTGTGCAGAAAATTCTCTTTGCGGCTTCTTCCTTTGAATATCTGCTGTTGATGAGTTCTCTGAAAACTCTGAAAGCAATAGCAGGTTCGGTTGTTGTTCCGCTCTTTGAAATAACATTTACGCAAACATCCTTGCCGTTACAAAGGCTAACGATTTCGTTAAGGCTTGACGGGCTGATAGAATTTCCGATAAAGTAAATCTGAGGAGTATCCTTTGCAAGAAGATTGTAGTTATAAGATTTTACAGCTTCTATTACAGCTCTTGCGCCGAGATAAGAACCGCCGATACCGATAACAATAAGAACATCTGCATTCTTCTTGATATATTCGGCTGATTTCTTAATTCTGTCGAACTCTTCCTTATCATAATTTGTCGGGAGGTCAATCCAACCTAAAAAGTCATTGCCCTCGCCTGTCTTTGACATAAGTGTACCCATAGCCTCAACTGCCTTTGGAGCAATTGCTTCAATATCAGCAGGAGATACAATAGATTCACTGTATTTTGAATTAAATTTCAATGACATTATATTTTACCTCTTGTGTTAAATTAATAATTTTATAGAGATACTATACTACATATTGAAATAAAATGCAATAAAAAAACTGACTTTTCTAAATATGTTTAAAAATATTTAAAAATATATAATTAAAATCAATCGTTTCAACAGCCTTGTCGGCATATAAAGGAATGCTCTTTATCTTTTTACTGTTGGATATAATGTCTATTTTACCGAGATTGTCGCCTTTTTTAATCGGTGCTTTTACCTCTTTTTTTCTTTTATATTTGTATTTTAAATCATCATTACCTTTTGGAACAATCAATTTTATGTTTTTATCATACACAGGTTTGATTTGCTTTTCTTTACCGTTTTTTACTTTTACAGGCTTTATTTTCTTTTTATCAACATTTATATTTATGCAAGAATAATTCGCAAAACCCGTATCAAGCAAATAAGAGGCTGTGTTAAATCTATGTTCACTTGTGTCCGAACCCAAAACAACGGCAACGAGGTTTAATCCGTCACGGCTTGCAGTTGCACTCACGCAAAAGCCTGCATTCGATGAAAATTAAGTCCGCCCTGAATCCAAGCGTAAAACGGTTCACGAATAGGCGCA
>CABQCC010000094.1 GCA_902462495.1 uncultured Eubacterium sp.
AAATCCAAAGAACTGTGGCAACTATATACTTTTTGATGCGGAAAAAACAACTCCTTATGAGTTCTATCAGTATTGGAGAAATGTTGATGACGGCGATGTTATCAAGTGTATGAAACTTCTTACATTCATCCCTATGAGCGAGATTAACGAGTATGCAAAACTTGAGGGTGCAGAGCTTAACAAGGCAAAAGAGGTTCTTGCTTATTCTCTTACAGAACTTGTTCATGGCAAGGAAGAGGCAGACAAGGCTCAAGCAGCGGCAAAGGCTCTTTTTGCAGGTGGCTCAGATGATAGCAATATGCCGACAACAACTGTTGACGATGCAGATTTCGAGGACGGCAAAGTAACTGTTCTTTCTCTTATGATTAAGGCAGGTATGATTAAGTCAAACGGCGAGGGCAGACGCCTCATTCAGCAGGGCGGTATCAGCGTAAATGATGAAAAAATCACCGATGTTTTCACCGCTGTATCAAAGGACGACATCGCAAACGGCATCGTTGTCAAGAAAGGCAAAAAAGTATTCCATAAGTTCACACTTGCATAAGTTAATATTTTTTAAATACCATTTCAGAAATGAAGTGGTATTTTTTATGCCGTGTAGGTTGATAAAATGTCCTTATAATGTTATAATAATTATAATTATTGCTTTAAGGTGATTGTATGGAAAATATCAAGCAAAAAATTGATGAATTAAGAAAAACTCTTCGCTATCATTCCGACCGTTATTATAACGATGACGCACCTGAAATTGAGGACTACGAGTACGATATGATGATGCGTGAACTTAAAGAATTAGAAGAAAAATATCCGCAGTATGACGCTGTTGATTCTCCAACGAAAAGAGTCGGAGGCAAAGCGGATAATTCCTTTGAAAGCGTTGAACATACTGTCAGAATGGAAAGTTTGCAGGATGCTTTTTCAAAAGAGGAAATTTTTGATTTTGACCGTAGAGTAAAGGAAAGTGTTTCGGATGTTCATTATGTTGTTGAACCTAAAATTGACGGCCTTTCCGTAAGCCTTGAATATGTCAACGGCGAGTTTGTAAGAGGTTCAACCCGTGGTGACGGAAATGTCGGCGAGGATGTTTCGGGCAATTTGCGTGTAATTCATAACATTCCGCTCAAACTCAATGTTTCCGTTCCTTTTATTGAGGTCAGAGGCGAGGTCTATATGCCAAAAAAGAGTTTTGAACGAGTTGTTGACCGTCAGCTTATCAATGACGAAAAGCCGTTCAAAAATCCTCGAAATGCTGCCGCAGGCTCTCTCCGTCAAAAGGACAGCAGGGTTGCCGCCGAGCGTGGACTTGATATTTTCGTTTTCAATATTCAGCAAATTGAGGGCGTAACCCTTAATTCTCATAAGGAAAGCCTTGATTATCTCAAAAAACTCGGCTTCAACACAATTCCTTATTATGAGAGAGTTGACGATATTCAAACTGCGTTTTCAAAGGTTGAGGAAATCGGCGAAAGACGAGGAAGCCTTGAATTTGACATTGACGGTGCGGTAATCAAGGTTGATGATTTTGCTCAAAGAGAGATTTTGGGCTCAACCGCAAAGTTTCCAAAATGGGCAGTTGCTTTCAAATATCCGCCTGAGGAGAAGCAGACAAAAATTATTGATATAGAAATTACTGTCGGCAGAACGGGCAAACTCACGCCGACAGCAGTTCTTGAGGCTGTTCACCTTGCAGGAACAACAGTTTCGAGGGCAACGCTCCATAATCAGGATTTCATCAATGAAAAGGGCGTTAATATCGGTGATGTTGTCACTGTCAGAAAAGCAGGCGATATCATTCCGGAAGTCCTTTGTGTGAATGAAAAGCACAGTGACGGCAGTTTTGTTTATCCCGATACTTGTCCGTCTTGTCACGAAAAGGTTATCAGAGAAAACGGCGAGGTTGATATCAGATGCATCAATCCCGAATGTCCGGCACAGCTTCTTCGCAATTTGATTCACTTCTGTTCTCGTGATGCAATGGATATTGAGGGTCTCGGTCCGAGTATTATTGAAACCTTTGTAAATGAGGGTATGATAAATAAAGTTACCGATATTTATCATCTTGACAAAGACAAAATTGCTTCGTTGGACGGATTTAAAGAAACAAGCGCAAATAACATCATCACTTCTGTTGAAAACAGCAAGAACAATGATTTGGGCAAACTGATTTTCGCTTTTGGTATTCGCCATATTGGCGCAAAAGCAGGAAAATTGTTGGCTGATGAATTTAAAAATATCGACAATATTATCAACGCTTCAAGAGAAGCAATCCTTGATATAGACGGATACGGCGATATTATGGCGGATGCCGTGTATGACTTTTTCCATACAGAAAATGCGATTGAACTTGTCAATGAACTAAAGGCGGTTGGTGTGAATATGCAGAGCAAAACCGTCGTTGTTGACAAAAGATTTGACGGTATGACCTTTGTTTTGACAGGCACATTGCCAACCTATAAACGCTCGGAAGCGTCAAAGATTATTGAATCCTTTGGCGGCAAAACCTCATCATCCGTCAGCAAAAAAACAAACTATGTTCTTGCAGGTGAGTCGGGAGGCTCAAAACTTGATAAAGCTGCGGCTCTCGGTGTTCCTGTGATTGATGAAAATGAATTTAACGAAATGATTAAGTGATATGATAGAATTTAGAAAAAAGCAAAAACGATTAAAAAAAATAATGAACTCAGTTGTTATTGTAACAGCCGTTTACCTTTTTGTTTATATCGGCGTTGAGCCTGTTGTGGCAAAATCACTCGGTGCAACGGTGACTATGATTGCTGCTTATTTGAGTGATATTCTTGTCGTTGCGAGTATGGCTGTTCTGTTTCTGTATTTTTCAAAATACGGCAAGAGCGATAAATTTCTTGAATCTGTTGAGAATGAACTGTCCGACACCGGATATTATTTCACCGCAAGGCAGGAAAAAGATATAGACAGCTATTACAACGCTGTTGTTGAGAACTTGCGACTCAATTCTTTTTCGGTTGACGAAAAAGTTGTTGTTGATGATTTTGAGTTCACCGCCCGTGCAACAAAGGGCAAGAGCGTAATCTATATTCTTAAAGAAGATGAAGTTGACAAAAACGATTTGATTGCTTATCAAGAGTCGGCAATTTATGATTTGACCTCAATCAACCTAAAACGCAAGGCTGATGTTGTTATGCTTTATATTTGCGACCGTGCCGATGACGGTGCCGTTTCGCTGTCAAAAATGATTACTCCGCTTGGCAGAAAAGAGCAAATAAAGATTGCAAATGCCGTTGTTGAGGTTTCATCTTCACGCTGTTATTTCCTTGGAAATAAGGCGACAAAGTGCCAACAGTTGATTGCAAATTACGCTATGAATGTTGAAGTTCCAATCAAGGACGAGTTCAAGGGCAAGGAGCAATTACCGTTTCAGGCTGAACTTGAAGAACATATGAAAGAATTTAACATAAAGGACTTTAAAAACGGTACTTTCTATGCACATTGATAATTTTAAGGAGGCGGTTTTATGACACCGGCTGAAGAGTATATAAATTCAATAAAAGGTAAAAAAGTTGCATTTGTGGGTATGGGAGTTGCGAACACTCCGTGTGCCGAATTTTTGGCAAAAAACGGGATAGAAACCTATGCTTGCGATATGCGAGACAAAAAGTATATCGGCGAGGATGTTTGCAAGCGACTTGAAAGTTTGGGCGTTTATTTCTCTCTCGGCGAACATTATCTTGATGTTTTGCCACAGATGGACATTGTTTTTCGTTCTCATGGAATTTTGCCGTTCCAAAATCCTTGGATTGGCGAATGTATCAAAAGAGGACAAACTGTCACGACTGAAATGGAAGTGTTTTTCAAATACTGCCCGTCAAAGATTTTTGCGGTAACAGGTTCAAACGGAAAAACAACCACAACAACGCTTATTTCAAAAATGCTTGAAACAGAGGGACACAAAGTGTTTCTCGGCGGAAACATCGGCAAAGCTCTTATGCCGTGCCTTGACGAAATCACAAAAGACGATATTGCCGTTGTTGAGCTTTCATCGTTCCAACTTCTTACAATGGGCAATATGAAAAACAAGCCTGATGTTGCGGTTGTGACAAATATTGAATGTACACACCAAGATCATCACATCAGCCTTGATGAATATGTTGACGCAAAGCGTAATGTTTTGATTTATCAAAACGCTTCACAACGCACCGTGCTCAATGCGGATTGTGATTATTCAATCGGCAACAGCGTTTATCACGATATGAGATATGATGTAAGAGGACAGCTTTTCGAATTCTCAATCAAGCACCCTGTTGAAAACGGTGCGTATATGGACGACAATGACGATATTTATTATGTTGAAAACGGCAAAAAAACTCTTGTTATGAACAAGTCGGATATCATCATTCCGGGTATGCACAATGTTGAGAATTATTGCACTGCAATTTCTGCCGTTTGGGGTATGGTCGGAGTTGACACAATCAAAAAGATTGCACAGACCTTCGGCGGTGTCGAACACAGAATCGAATTTGTCAGAGAGTTTGACGGAGTAAGATATTACAACGATTCTATCGCAACATCTCCAAGCCGTGTAATCAGCGGATTAAAGGCATTCGGTACAAAAATTATTGTCCTTATGGGCGGAAGTGACAAGGGCAATGATATGTCCGAAATGGTGCCTTATATTTTGAAATATGTAAAACTTCTTGTCCTCAACGGTGCAACCGCAGACAAGATTTACGACACAATTGTTGCCGACCCGAATTATAAGGATAGCGGTATCGTAATCGAAAAAGTACCGACTATGGCAGAGGCTCTTGAAGTTGCAAAGTCAAAGGCACAGCCGGGCGATATAGTTTCGCTCTGTCCTGCGTGTCCTGCTTTTGACCAGTTCAAAACATTTGAATACAGAGGCAGAGAATTTAAAAGATTGGTTAATGAATTTTAATATGAATACTACTGAACTGTTAAAAAAACTGACATCGGCTGTCGGTGTCAGCGGTATGGAAAATAATGTGTCAACTTTGCTTGCCGATATGCTCAGGCAGTACGGTGAAGTTGCGGTTGACGATATGAACAATGTTGTTTGTACCTTTGGCAACGGAAAACACTTTTTGCTTGATGCTCATCTTGACGAAATCGGCTTTATCGTCAAGGCTGTTACAAATGACGGCTTCATCAAGGTTGACAAATGCGGCGGAGTTGACGAAAGAATGCTCCTTGCAAGCGAAGTTTCCGTTTGGGGCAAAAAAGAGGTTAGGGGAGTTATTTCAAACTTGCCTCCTCATCTTCAAAAATCAGGCGAGAAAAAGCCTCCAAAAATTGACGAAATCGCAATTGATGTCGGTATGACAAAGGCGGAAGCAGAGAAAATCATTTCACTTGGCGACCGTGTAACATTCAAGCGAAATTTCAATGAACTTGTCGGCACACAGGTCTGCTCAAATGTCCTTGATGACCGAAGCGGTGTTGCTTCAATTCTGCTTGCGCTTGAAAAATTAAAAGATGTTGATGCAAAGATAACCGTTTGCTTTTCTTCTCAGGAGGAAGTCGGCACACGAGGCGCAAAGACCGTTGCTTACGGCAAGGATGTTGACGAAGCGATTGTTGTTGATGTGTCGTTCGGCTACACTCCGATGTGCAAAAAATCAGATTGTGGCGAAATCGGTAAGGGTGTAATGATTGGTGTTGCTCCGATTTTGGGGCGGGATTAAATCAGCACCTTGACAAAATCGCAGAGCAGGCGAAAAACATACGGATAAATCCTCGTCTTTC
>CABQCC010000095.1 GCA_902462495.1 uncultured Eubacterium sp.
GAAAATCACTGTTTTCACCTACAAGCCAAAGCTTGAGGGTGACATTCCTGTTATCTGTTGTGCACAGCTTTCCCGTGGTACAGAGGGCAGAGGCAAAACACATACACCTCAGTTATCAGACCTTCGTGAATCGGGCTCTATCGAGCAGGATGCTGATATTGTTATGTTCCTGTATCGTCCTGATTATTACAGAAACGAACTTTCCGAAGAAGAGCGTGATGAGGTTGATGAAAATCTCACAGAACTTATCGTGGCTAAAAACCGTCACGGCGGCGTCGGAACAATTCAGCTAACCTTTGATAAGGAATTCACAAGATTTAGAAGTATAGACAATGTTAGAGATTACAGCCAAAGCTGATTTGCTTGTTAAAAAATATAATATGCTGTCACACGGCGATTTTGTTGTTGTCGGTGTTTCGGGCGGTCCTGATTCAATGGCGCTTTTATGCTATCTTCTTTCAAAAAAGGAAGAACTTGATTTGCGTATTTTGGTTGCAAATGTAGAGCACGGCATAAGGGGCAAGGAATCTGTTGCAGACACAGAGTTTGTAAAGCAGTTTTGCAAAAGCAAAGATGTTGAATTTGCAACAATTTCTATAAACGCTGTTGATGAAGCAAAGCAAAACTCATTGGGCGTTGAGGAATATTCAAGAATCAAAAGATATGAATTTTTCAATTCATTCAATCCCGATAAAATCGCAACTGCACACAATCTTTCCGATAATGTCGAAACTGTGCTGTTTCGTATGTCGAGAGGCACTTCTGCAAAGGGTTTGTGCGGTATTCCGCCTTTAAGAGACAATATTATCCGACCGCTTCTTACTTGTACGGGTGAAGAAATCAGACAGGCTTGTAAAAATAACGGTATTCCTTTTAGGACTGACAGCACAAATTTTGACGACGCTTACAGTCGTAATCATATCAGACAAAACATTGTTCCTCTTTTCAAGAGACTCAATCCGTCTTTTGAAACAACGGTTTCAAGAATGATTGAAAGTATAAACGAGGACGAAAGTTTTATTAATTCGGTAGTTAATGATTGCTATAAACAGTGTTTTGATAACGAGGCTTTGGATGTTTCGTTACTTAATTCTTATAATGTTGCTGTTGCAAAGCGAGTTATCATCAAGTATTTGTCTGCATACGGCGTGGCTGTTGATGATTGTCATCTTTGCGGAATTATTGAATTAATCAAGTCAAACGGCAAGTTCCAAATTGCAAATGACAATTTTGTCGTTTGCGAAAAGGGTAAATTGCGATATGCAAAAATGAATCAAACCGTTGATTTCGGCAATCTATTTGTGAATAAACAAATAATAACTAACAAAGAATTTTTAACTAACTGTAAATTATGGCTTGAAAAATTTGACTTCTTTTGCGACTGTGATAAAATAAGTGGTAATATTTGTGTCAGAGGCAGAATGGAAAACGACAAAATTTCGCCTGCCGGCAGAGGGTGCACAAAGACACTTAAAAAGCTTTTTAACGAGCTCGGCATAAATATTGAAAAAAGAGCCTGCATTCCGATTATATGCGATGATAAAGGCGTTATCGGAGTTTACGGCTATTGTGTTGACGAAAGGGTAAAGCCCGATTCTTCAACAAAAAATATTCTTCTATTAAAGATTCTTTTGGAGGACAAAATTTAATGCGAAAAAATCTTTCTCAAAATTGGAAATCAATAATATTTTATATTTTGATTCCGATTATGCTCATCGGTGCAATATTTTTGTTTTCTGGTCAAAACAGAAATGCTGTCACAACAAATTACAGCGAGATTGTAAATTTGTTTCGCACCGATAAGGTAAGTGAGTACGAACTTGATTTGAGTTCGGGTCAGTTGACCTATAAACTCACTACCGACAAAAAGGGAACTATCAACAAATATACAGTTCCGAGTGTATCATATTTTCTTGATGATATCAGCGATTATGTTAAAGATTACAATGATGCTCATCCTAATAAGCCTATAACCTATAACTACAAAAAAGGCTCAACAAATACTTGGTGGATGAGTATGTTGCCGACATTTATCTTTACTATCATTATTGTACTGATGTTTGTATGGCTGATGAGGAAAATGACAGGCTCAATTTCGAGTGAAACCAATCGGACTTTAGGCTTTGGCAAGATAAAATCAAAAACACAGTCGGGCGAGGAATCCGACAAAAAGTTTGAAGATGTTGCGGGTTGCGAAGAGGAAAAAGCAGAGCTTGAAGAACTTGTTGACTTCCTTAAAAACAGCGAAAAATACACCGAACTCGGTGCAAGAATTCCAAAGGGCGTGCTTCTTGTAGGCCCTCCGGGTACAGGTAAAACCTTGCTTGCCAAGGCTGTTGCAGGCGAAGCAGGTGCGCCTTTCTTGAGCATTTCGGGTTCTGATTTTGTTGAAATGTATGTCGGTGTCGGTGCGTCTCGTGTTCGTGACTTGTTTGAACAAGCAAAGAAAAAAGCACCTTGCATCGTATTTATCGATGAAATTGATGCAGTAGGCCGTCATCGTGGCACAGGTATGGGCGGCGGTAACGATGAAAGAGAGCAAACCCTTAATCAGCTTCTTGTTGAGATGGACGGTTTCGGCTCAAATTCAGGCGTTATTGTCATTGCGGCAACAAACAGACCTGATGTTCTTGACCCTGCACTTCTCCGTCCGGGAAGATTTGACAGACAGATTACCGTTAACCGTCCTGATGCACAGGGCAGAGAGGATATACTCAAAGTTCATTCAAAGGGCAAGCCTCTTGCTCCCGATGTTGACTTGCACGAAATTGCTAAGGACACAATCGGATTTACAGGTGCAGACCTTGAAAATCTTATGAACGAAGCTGCACTTCTTGCTGTCAGAAGAAAGAAGAAAGCTATCACGCTTCAAGATATTATTGATGCCACATCAAGAGTTGAACTTGGTACAGAAAAGAAATCTCACAAGTTTTCGGATAAAGCAAAGAAACTCACCGCTTTCCACGAAGCGGGTCACGCTGTTGCATCTTTCTACACCGAGGGTCACGACCCTGTAAGAGAAATCTCGATTGTTCCTCGTGGACTTGGTGCAGGTGGTTACACTTGGTACACTCCACAGGAGGAAAATTACAATTCTCGTAAAGAAATGCTCGATAACCTTGTTTCGATGTTTGGCGGTCGTGTTGCAGAAGCACTTGCGCTTGATGACATTTCAACAGGTGCATCAAACGACCTTCAGCGTGCAACCGAGATTGTTCGTGATATGGTAATCAAGTACGGTATGAGCGAGAATATCGGTCCTGTTGTTTATGACAGCGGTAACGGTGAAGTGTTCCTCGGCAAGGACTACGGCCATGTAAACAATTATTCAGAGGCTACTTCGGCTCGTATTGATGCAGAGGTTGAAAAGATTATGCGTGAAGCATACGAAAAAACTGTTGCAATTCTCAAAGAGCATTATGACAAACTAGAACTTGTTGCAAACACTCTTCTTGAAAAAGAAAAGATTTCGGGTGAAGAATTTGAGTCTTTGATGAAGTTCGGTACACTCCCGACTTCAGAAGAAACATCTTCAACCGATGATGCTCCCGCAGAAATTGAAACCGTTGCAGAAGCACAAAGTGAAGTGATTGAAACATCACAAGCAACTCAAACCGAAAACACGGAAAATACGGAAAAATAAACAAAACGGCGTAGCATCGGTTACGCCGTTTAATTTATGTACTTGTTTATGTGTAAAGCGTATGTTATATTAGTCTTGAGGTGATTTTATGCTTAGAGAAGCTAAGGTAAATGATTATTTGGGAATATGTAAAGTAGCAACTGACGATTTGGGTTATAAATGTGAACCGGAGCTTGTAAAATACAGGCTTGAAAATATTGACACAAACCGTGAAAAGGTTTATGTGGCAGAAACAGAAGGTAAAATTGTCGGTTTTGTCCACGCTGAAATGTATAATACTTTGTATTATAAAAGTATGGTCAATCTTCTGGGGTTAGCCGTGAATAGTGAGTTCAGACATAAAGGCTATGGTAGAGCACTTCTCGGTGAAGTTGAAACTTGGGCAAAAAATAAAGGTGTTGATTTAATTAGGGTTAATTCCGGTTTTTCACGAAAAGAGGCTCACGCATTTTACCGTAACTTAGGCTATGATAATGAAAAAGAACAAATCCGATTTTTGAAACAATTATAAAAGCATATATCAAATATAAAAAGTGTGCATAGTTAAAATGCACACTTTAATTATTTATTCTATAAATGATTTGTACTTTTCAAAATAATTGAGCAACTCTTGCTCCGTATTGTATGCAGAAAGAGCGCCGACTTTTGTTACAGCCTTGCCGCCTGTAATGTTGCCGAGGAGTACACATTCTTTGAGCGGCTTGTCATAGAATAGTCCGTACATAAACCCTGAAAGAAAAGCGTCACCGGCACCTGTTGAATCAACATTTTTGAATTCGTCAATACTCGGTACAAAGAAACTGCCGTTTTCGTCAATTCCGATACAACCATCTTTGTCAACTTTTACAACAACATTATCAAAATATTTTGTAAGTGCTTGTGCGGCTTCTTCGGGAGTTGATGTGTTGCTTATCTTTTTTGCTTCCTTTTGGTTTGGTGTGTAATAATCGGCTATTTCAAGATAGTCTGCGTATTTTTCAAAGTTCATATCGTCATCCCATCCCGTATCAAGTACAAGCTTTGTTCCACCTTCATGAAGTTTTTTGTACACATCCAAAAATCCGCCAAGTTGCATCATTGTGATTTTGCTGCCTTTGGCTATTTGAAAAAACTTTTCTTTTGCATTATCGTCAGCTTCAATAGAACCTTTGCCGTATGTAAAAAATGTTCTGTCCTTAGGTAATATAATTGCCGATGTGATATTGAGCGGAATTTTATCGCCCTCATAAAGATTTGTCGGTTCAACGCCATTTTGTAAAAATTTGTCCTTGGCAAATTCCGAAAAGATGTCAGTTCCGAGTTCCGTAGCGATTTTGGTTTCAATTCCGAGTCTGCCGAGGTTAATAAGTGTAGCCGGCAAACCGCCGCCGAGTTGTAAGTCAAAATCCGTGCAGTAAAGTTCTTCACCTACATCCGGTATTCTTTCCATTCCCTGATAGAGCAGGTCAACATTTGTTGCACCCGCACCTGCTATAAAAGCCATAGCGTATCTCCTTTATATGAACAAATTATAATTTAATTATATTGCTTCAAACTTTTTATGTCAATAAATCCGGTATATAAAAATATTTGTTTAATTTCTTAATTTTCGGTTGACTATTTTGCTGATTTATTATATAATTAAATTCCGAAAGAGGTGCGATATGACAACACTAATTAAGGGCGCTTTCGTATATGCGGGAGCGGGATTTTCAAAACTTGATGTTCTAATTAAAGACGGTAAAATCAATACCCTTGGTACCTCCATTTCTTCAAATGGAGTTGACGCTGTTTTTTTTGCACAGGATAAGTATTTAATTCCGGGTTTCGTGGATGTTCATGTACATCTCAGAGAGCCCGGTTTTTCTTATAAAGAGACGATTAGGACAGGCACTCTTGCAGCTGCCAAGGGCGGATACACCGCTGTTTGCCCAATGCCTAATATCAATCCTGTTCCTGACAGCGTCGAGAATATCGGTATTGAACTTGATTTAATCAAAAAAGATGCGGTAATCAACACCTACCCGTTTGCTTCAATTACAAAGGGAAGAAAAGGCAGAGGAGAACTCCTTTGACGGTTTTGCTTCGGGTGC
>CABQCC010000096.1 GCA_902462495.1 uncultured Eubacterium sp.
AATTATTTTTCGAATGTAAACGCAGACTCAATGAACTTTGGATTTTTAAGGTCAATTTCTTTATGAGCAACATTCAAGTCGCCACAGAACACAACAGGTTTTTTCTCGTTAAGTTTGAGCATATACTCCCTAAAATCGTCCTCCCACACCATACGGTAATCAAGGCGGAGAAGTTCCTGCTTTGAATTCGGAACATATACCGTTGCAAAATAGAAATCGTCAAATTCAAGGGTGATGAGTCTGCCCTCTTTATCGTGCTCGTCAATTCCAAGCCCATAAGTTACGCTGATAGGTTCTTTCTTTGTGAAAATTGCCGTGCCCGAATATCCTTTTTTCTCGGCATAGTTCCAATATGCGTGATAACCCTCCGGAGCAAAATCAATCTGACCCTCCTGGAGTTTAGTTTCCTGCACGCAAAAAATATCTGCGTCAATATCGTTGAAAAAATCTTTAAAGCCTTTTGTAACACAGGCACGAAGTCCGTTAACATTCCAAGAAATAAATTTCATCTTTTTACCTCACATTGATATACTACAACTTAATTATACAATAGACTAAATGTTATTGCAAATATAATCTTTAATAATTATAATTTATATGGTATAATATTACAGGTGATAAAATGAAAAGAACAATAAGCTGTGTGCTGTCGGCAATTGCAACAGCGTACACAATTTGGTATATGCACTTCGGAACGCCATACAAAAACTCGGGTGCGCTGTCAAAAATCGGGTTGGAACACCACGGTTTATTTGCAATTTGGGGCATTTTGACATTTGTTGCACTTGCGTTGGCAATCACATTGGCATACCAAAAATACCTAAAAACAAAGGCTTATATTCCGCTCCTTGCAATATCTGGTGTGGGAATGATATTGACGCTTACCAACGATTTTGACTACGACAACAAGGTGCAGTATTTTTTGCATTGCGGCGGTTCGCTGACATTTTCGGCAGTAATTGGAATAACGATATTCCTTTTGTTTTTGCTAAACTACAAAAAAGGCAGAATATTCAAGATTTTTACATACATCACGGCAACGATTTTGATATCGGATTTGATATGCCTATTGATATTCAAAGAAACAGGACTTATAGAAGCATTGCCTATATTTGCAGGATATTTACTGCTTGGCATTGTGAATTTAAGGAGAGAAAAGGTTGAACTTACACGATAAATTAAAAGACATTGACACATATCCGTTTCATATGCCGGGGCACAAACGAAACGACAAATTCGGGATTTTGGGAAGTGAGATAGACATAACCGAAATTGACGGCTTTGACAATCTACATTCACCAAACGGAGTGATAAAAAACACCGAGGACAAACTCAAAAGCATATACAAAAGCGAGCGTTCGTTCATAAGTGTTAACGGTTCAAGCGGTGGTATACTTGCATCAATTTTTGCCGTGTGCAACGAGGGCGACACCGTGATTGTTGCACGAAACTGTCACAAAAGTGTGTACAATGCTTGTATGTTGTTGAAGCTGAAAATCATATTTGTTGAGCCACAATACGACCTTACAAACGGCTACTACACAAAACTTGAACTGGACACCGTAAACTATGCGATAAATCGTCATCCGGAAGCAAAAGCGGTTATTATAACCTCGCCTACATACGAGGGATTTATATCGAAGATTAACTGTAATATTCCGTTGATTGTTGATTCGGCACACGGTGCACATCTCGGAACGCCGTATTTTCCCGAATATCCGAGCGGTGACATTGTTATTTCTTCGCTTCACAAAACTTTGCCGTCACTCACTCAAACAGCGGTTGTGAATGTTTATAACGAGAAATACGCCGACAAAGTCAAGCGATATATGGACATTTTTCAAACGACATCGCCAAGCTATGTGCTGATGAACAGTATAGACATCTGCTGTGATTATGTGCTGAATTGCCGAAACGAATTTGGCAAATTCTACGAAAAGCTCTGTGATTTGAGACTTGTTGAAACGGACAATTTGAAAATTCAATACAATGACGACATTTCAAAAATAGTTTTGTCATGTGCAAGCACAAATATCACAGGAAGCGAACTTGCAGAGATTTTCAGGAACAAATACAAAATTGAGCCTGAGGCGGTATCGCAAAATTACATTTTGCTTATGGTAACAATCGGCGACACGAACGAGGGATTGGCTCTGCTCAAAAAAGCTGTTTTTGAAACCGATGCCAAACTTGAATACTCACCTGCAAAGCCGATAAGAAAACCGCCTGTTGACAAAAACGAAATCGTTATTTCTATTTCTGACGACAGCAATTTGACAGACACAAGCGAATGTGTCGGAAAGGTGTCTAACGAATTTATTTATGCCTATCCGCCCGACATTCCGATAATTGCTCCAAACGAAGTTATCACGGCAGAGGCAATTGATTACATCAAAAATGCAATAGCTGACGGAGTGAATATTATATCCGACAGCGGTCAACTTCCCAATAAAATATTGACAAAAGCGGGTTTATAATCTATAATAAGCCTGTAATAAATTTTTATGAGGTGTTCTTATGAAGAGAATTAATACTTTAAGCTCAAGAAATCTTTGCGAATCAGCTAAGAAGGGCGGCTGCGGTGAATGCCAGACATCTTGCCAATCAGCATCAAAAACTTCTTGCTCAGTAGCAAACCAACAGTGCGAGCAACTTAAGAAGTAATTACAACGGACTTACGGTAGCTGATTTGAGGCTACCGTTTTTCTATGTTTTAAATACAGATTGATAGGAAAAAATTATGATACACGCATACAAAATGAACGGATACAATATCATTCTTGACCAAAACAGCGGCTGTGTTCACAGCGTTGACGAGGTTGCATATGATATTATCACCCGATACAAAGAAAATACAAAAGACGAAATCAAGGCATATATTCTTGACAAATATTCCGACAGAGAAGATGTAACTGCCGAAGATATTGACGAATGTTTTGAGGATATTGAGAGCCTTATTGCAGACGGCAGACTTTTTGCAGAGGACACTTTTGAAGCAACCGCAAAGGAATTCAAAAAGCGTCAAGGTGTAATCAAAGCTATTTGTCTTCATGTTGCACACGGATGCAACCTCAACTGTGAATACTGTTTTGCAGGCAAAGGCGAATACGGCGGTGCTGACAAAGGCTTGATGAGCCTTGAAGTCGGCAAAAGAGCACTCGACTTTTTGATTGAACAAAGTGGCACAAGAAAGAATCTTGAAGTTGACTTTTTCGGCGGAGAACCGCTTCTCAACTGGGATGTGTGCAAAGAGCTTGTCAAATACGGCAGAGAGCAGGAAAAGAAATTTGACAAGAATTTCCGCTTTACTCTTACAACAAACGGTGTGCTTGTTGACGATGAGGTAATCGACTTTTGCAACAAAGAAATGAGCAATGTTGTGCTTTCGCTTGACGGCAGAAAGAATGTTCACGACAAACTCCGCAAAACTCCAAACGGCAAAGGCAGTTATGATTTAATCGTTGACAAGTTCAAGAAATTTGCCGACAGCAGAAAACAAAAGAATTATTATATGAGAGGCACATACACTCACTTCAACACCGACTTTTCAAACGATTTGCTGCATATGGCAGACCTCGGATTTAAGGAATTATCGGTTGAGCCTGTTGTGTGCGACCCTAAAGAGCCGTGGGCACTCAAGGAAAGCGACTTGCCTATTCTCAAAGAGCAATACCAAATTCTTGCAAACGAAATGCTCAAACGATACAGAAGCGGAAACGGCTTTACATTTTATCATTACATGATTGACCTCAACCACGGACCTTGCATCGTCAAAAGAGTAAGCGGTTGCGGAGTAGGCACGGAATATATGGCGGTTACTCCGAGCGGTGACCTCTTCCCTTGCCACCAATTTGTCGGTGACGACAAGTTCAAACTCGGCAATATCTATGACGGAGTTACAAATCCGGATGTGCTTGAGCAATTCCAAGAATGTAATGTTTATTCTCACAAAGAGTGTAAGGACTGTTTTGCAAAGCTCTACTGTTCGGGCGGATGTGCCGCAAACGCATACCACACCACAGGCAGTGTAAACGGCGTTTACGAATTCGGCTGTGAACTCCACAGAAAGAGAATTGAATGTGCAATTATGCTCAAAGTGGCAGAAGCCGAAGAAAACTTAAAAGTTGAATACTAAAAAGCAGGTTATTTACTGAAACAAAAAACTCCTTTTAAAGTGCAATACTTTAAGAGGAGTTTTTTTCATCATTCAAAGTTAAACCTATTTTTAATTATTTTAGCCGTTTCTTTTGCCGATAAATTTGTATTATCAATTTTGATATAATTTTCAAACGGTATTTCTCCGTCATTACTTACCATACGATGGTTATTATCATCATAGATTAAAAGCTTATTTGAAAACTTAATATCTCTTTTTGACGGTTTGTTTTTCAAGCGATTCTCGGTTGCATTTCTTTTTAACCTTACTTCCTGTGGAGCAAAAAGTTCAACATGATACACTTCACTTCCATACTGCTTAAACATATCAACAATTTTTTGAGTATATTCCCAATCTTCTTTGCAATCAAACGCCCACATAAATGTAAAAATAAGTCCGTATTTATCACTTTTTGCAAACTCTTCAAAAACAATTTCTCTGAATTTTCTAATAACAGGTTCATTAAACTCTCCAAAAATTTCAAGCACAGGCTCAATAGTCATATGATTATGAAAAAGTCTAAAATATGTAATTTTGCAAAGTTCCTGTCCTACGGTCATTTTTCCTACTGCCGCATCTCCGAATAATAAAAGTAATTTCATTTTTTCACCTCGTTAATAAATTAATAAATTTTCTATTCAACCTTAATAAAAAACTGCCGACAAACCTAAATGTTCATCAGCAGTTGATTTAAAATTTAATAAATCCGATTATTGCCTATGAACACAACGCAAACAAGCCCATGAATAATACATAGGCTGTCTGTACATTACTGTATCATTTACTTTTATAATCGGTTTAAGCATTATGTTATACCTCGTTTTATCTTTAATCGTCATCATCGGAGGACAAGCGAAGAACTGCCATAAAGGCTTCTTGCGGAACTTCAACAGAGCCGAACTGGCGCATACGCTTTTTACCCTCTTTTTGCTTTTCAAGGAGTTTCTTTTTACGGGTTACATCACCGCCGTAGCACTTTGCAAGTACATCCTTGCGGAGCGCCTTAACAGTTTCTCTTGCGATAACCTTACCGCCGATTGCAACCTGAATAGGAACTTCAAACAAATGACGAGGAATATATTTTTTGAGTTGTTCTGCAATTCTTCTTGCACGGGAATATGCTTTTTCTCGGTGAATGATGAATGAAAGTGCGTCAATAATATCACCGTTAAGCATTACATCAACCTTAACAAGGTCGGACTTTCTGTAATCTTTCATTTCATAATCAAAAGAAGCATAGCCTCTTGTTCTTGATTTGAGTGCATCGAAGAAATCGTAAATAATTTCATTAAGCGGAAGTTCATAATGAATATCAACTCTGTCGGGAGTGATATAGTTCATATTCTTGAATATTCCACGCTTGTCCTGACACATATCCATAACAGTGCCGACAAACTCGCTCGGCACAAAAATATGTGCATCTGCAAACGGTTCTTCACAGTAATCAATATATGCAGGGTCGGGATAATTTGTCGGGTTATCAATCTCAACCATTGTGCCGTCGGTGAGATAAATCTTATATACATTAT
>CABQCC010000097.1 GCA_902462495.1 uncultured Eubacterium sp.
AAGAAAGCCGAAGAGCGTGCAGCTAAGCTTAATTCTAACAGACTTGGTGCAACATTTTCAATCAACAGTGCCAAGGTTACAAAGGCTACAAGTAAAAGACAAGGCGTTAAGAGTGAACTTGATGCAGGCGGCGGATTTCAGTATGTTGAATTGGGTCAGGACTACGACTTCATAAATGACCTCGGCAAAACTGACGGTGTAGCACCTATTCCAAGGGGCGGTATTTATTCCTTGGGTGGTAACTATACCGAATTTGACACAAACACAACAATCACTATTCCTGCCGACAGAGAAAGAAACCCTGATGAGACTCATTATAATGGTAAGCTCTCAGCAGATTCATTGCCATCAGCACTTTCTCTCGATATCGACTATAAGTCTGCAAATGTTTATTTCGGCTTGGTTTATTATTGGAGATGGTTCACAGCATTCGGCGGCGGCTGGGCAGGCTACGGCTTTGAAAATGCATTGTTCGAGCACAGAACAAGCTTTGTCAATGTCAGCACATTGTTCGACCTCATTGATGAATGTTCATCGCCTGATTTTACTGCAAATTCAAACAAATACACCAAGGCATCTTGGAACAATTTGATTAAAGCACTTTCAGAAGCTTCAACTTCGGATGGTTTCGATTATGGCAATATGACATATGAACAAATCCTTACCGAACTTGACAGAAGATATACAAACCTTTGGAACGCAAAGGAAAATCTCCAGGAAGCTGCTTCAAACGCAAAGGTTCTCGCTGCTCTTGCAGAATATAAAAATGATTACGAAACATTAGAAAAAGATTGTAAGCCTGAATCATGGGCAAAATTTGCTGAAGCATACAATGCTGCAAAGGCTGTTACAGCAACAGGTGCAATCTATTCTGATGATAGGATTTCTGAAGTTCCAAAAGCAGACCAGAGTCTCATCGATGCTTATGCAACAAACATTATAAATGCAAGAAAAGCACTCATCACTAAGGTTTCATTCAAGCCTGTTGATGACGCAATGAAGGCACTTGCAACAAAGATTTCAGAAAGTGTAAATTCAGGTAAACATTACACAAAGGCATCTTTTGTAGCACTTAACACAGCTATCGATGGTTTGAAATTCTATACGATGGCTCCTGCAACAAGAGATACACATTATATTGACGAGACAGATTTTGTTGCTAATCTTCAACTTGAAGCAGACTCAATCCCTAATTTGTTTGACATCCTTAAAGAGGGCGAAAAGAATGATGAAACTGCACTTGATGCAGCCAAGACACAACTCAAGTCATACCGTTCAGACCCTGATGCTTACGATCAAGAAAAAGTAAATGCTGCGCTTGATTCACTTAAGGCTGAAGAACAGATTTCTTGCAAAGCAGGTAACTACACATATACTTGCAGAACATATGCTACTCAGGAAGAAGTCGACGCTGCAGTTGCAAAAGCACTTTCAGATGTAAAACTCAACCAGTACAAAGTTACTGTCATTCCTGACGGCGACGAAAATGCAAAATATGAAAAAACATATAACTACGGTGATGAAGCTACAATTTCGCTTCCAGATGCACCTGAAGTTGACTGGTATTATGAGATGACTTCACCGTCAGGTGTTCAGGTTGCTAAGAAGTTCTATTCAAGAACCGATGTACTTAAGTTCATCGTTAGAGGTAACACAACTCTTACAACTAAGAAAGCTTCTTCTAAGGAACAGCAGTACAGAGTTACTTATGTAAACGGAATCAACTCTGCTATTGTTAAGTCTGATTATGTTGCAGCAAATTCAACTGTAACTCTCAACACGTCGGTTGCACCAAGTCTTCCGTATTACACATTGAATGCTCAGACACCATTTATGGTAAACGGTGTTAAGAAAGCCGCAAACGAAGAAATCACTATCACAAAAGATACAACAATCACACTTCTTTACGACTTCTCAAACGCAACAACATACAATGTTAACATTATCAACCTCAGCAATGGCTATTTTGAGAAGAATGATGTTATTACCGGCTTGAAGTATAATGACGAACTTTCATTTACAGCCGGAACTAAAGATGACGGTTATGCAACAGGCTTCGGTGGAGAGAATTTCAATTATCAGCACACAAAGTATGATGACGCTAAGAAATCCTATGTAACAGAAACAGTTACGGTCGGTAGCTCAGGCAGATACTTTGATACTGCATTTAATCCACATGTTTATGCTTGGCTTGAAATTTCAGCCGATGATATGAACGACTGGAAGCAAAAAGCTAATAATTATGCTCACGATGGTGAAGGTAATTCTGATTTGTTCAAGCATTCCGACACTACAACCGATGGTATATATATTTACGATTTCACCGATTATGCTGTTCAAAACACCAAGGCAAGAGTTGTTAAGTACGGCGAGGATTATACATTCCGTGTTCACGAAGATATAGTTCTTATGCCATTGAGTGAAGACTTGTACAAGAAGGCTTTGGCAAAGGGCATTATCAAGTCCGACTTTAACAACCAGGACGGTGTTGGTATCAAGACACAATCTAACCTTGTTATCACTCCATCAGTTAAGGCTTCCATCATTTCGTCATTTGCACTTCCTCAGGATTGCAAACTTGTTGAAAAGGGTGTTCTTGCTAAGGTAAAACCTAACGGTGCATTCTCTGCTCAGGAATATGCTGAACTTGATAATCAGTTGAGACTTGAAAAAGCAGGTACAAACGGTATCAAGAGACTTAAGTCAAACTACACTACAAAGGGTGACCAGTTTGTAATCTCATTCAACACTGATGCTATCAAGGGTAAAAACATCAAAACAGATGTTGGTCTTGCGTGGGTTGCTTATGTAACATACGAAAAAGACGGAAAGCTCATTACAGAGTACACACCTATGGCTACACCAACCAATGCAGGCACTTATTAATGATTTTCTAAGGAGGTAAAAGTTATGAAAAGATTTTATACTGAACCTGAATTGGAAATCAGGAAATATTCTTTATCGGAAAATGGTGTAGTAACTGCATCATTTCCGGAAGCAAGCGGTGGTAATGACCTTAACAAGGACGATAACTACGATTTGTTCGGATGATAATAAAAAACAAAGGACCGTGGATTTTCCACGGTCTTTTTGTTTGCAAAAATATTGTTCAAAATCTATCGTTTGACATTGTTAACAATTTATTACATTCTGTCCTAATAATTTGACATTGCAGTGCATATCAGTTAAAATTAATATGTATATTTATGTATCGGTAGGAAAATGAAATGAACATTTTAATTTGCGGTTTGGGTCTTATCGGTGCCAGCTTGGCAAAGACCCTAAAAAAGAATACCGATCACACAGTCCTTGGCTGGAACAGAACATCATCCGTTACCGAAAAGGCGTTGCGTGACGGCGTTATTGACAGAACGGGCGATATTGACTCTCTTATGGCAGAAGCCGACATCACCTTTGTTAATTTTTATCCCGAAGCTATTGTGCCGTTTATTCTTGAGCACAAAAACAGCTTCAAAAAAGACAGCATTGTATCCGATTCTTGCGGTATTAAGACAAAGATTTGCCGTGCGTTGGAAAAGGAAAAACTTGATTTTTACTTCATCGGTGCTCATCCGATGGCAGGCAGAGAAGTCGGCGGATATGACAACAGCCTTGACACTTTGTACGACAAGGCAAGCTTCATTGTCACACCTGTTGACGGCACACCTCGTAACAAGATTGATGCACTTGTCGGTCTTGCTCAGGGTATGGGTTTTGCACGAACAGTTGTAACAACACCCGAACATCACGACGAGATGATTGCGTTCACCTCGCAGATTGCTCATGTGCTTGCATGCTCTTATGTTCTTTCTCCGCTTGCACCGTCACACGCCGGATATTCCGCAGGTTCGTACCGTGATGTGTCCCGTGTTGCACGAATCAATGCGGATATGTGGGCGGATCTTTTCATTGACAACAAGGAGGCACTTGTCAGGGAAATTGACGACCTTGTGTCGAACCTTATGCAGTTCAAGTACAACATTGTCAACGAGGATTCTCCTGCTCTCAAAGACTTGATGAACAGGGCGAACAAGATTAAGGAAGAAATCGGATGAGAGAGCTTAGAGTTAAAGTCGGCAAGGGGTACAATATTTTCATTGAAAAGGGCATTATGTCCTCTTGCGGAAAATATATCAAAGAGGTGTCGAATGCTTCCAAGGTGTGCTTGGTGAGCGACACGAATGTTTACAAGATTTACGGCAGTATCGTTGAGGAACAACTCAAGGCGGTCGGATACGAAGTTTTCACCTATGTTTTTGAAGCGGGTGAGGGCTCAAAAACAACCGCAACGGTTATCTCGATGGTTGAATTTATGGCAGAAAACGGACTGACAAGAGGCGACCTTGTTGTTGCTCTCGGCGGCGGAGTGTGCGGAGATATGGCAGGATTTGCATCCTCGATTTATCTTCGTGGAATTGATTTTATTCAAATTCCGACTTCGCTTCTTGCACAGGTCGATTCGTCTGTCGGCGGAAAAACCGCTGTTGATTTGCCACAGGGCAAAAATCTTTGCGGTGCGTTTCATCAGCCGATTTTGGTGCTGATTGACCCTAATACACTTGACACCCTCACTCCTCATTTCTTTTCTGACGGTATGGCGGAAGTTATCAAAACAGGGTGCATAAAATCCGCATCTTTGTTTGAAAAAACGGAAAAACAGGACGCAAGGGAGATAATTGACGACATTATTTTTGAATGTGTCGGCATAAAGGCGGGCGTGGTTGAGCGTGACGAAAAGGAACACGGCGAGCGTGCACTCCTCAATTTTGGTCACACCGCAGGTCACGCTATTGAAAAACTCCACGGATTTACAACGATTTCTCACGGCGAGGCAGTCGGAATCGGTATGGTGATGATTACAAAAGCCGGCGAGGAAAACGGAATTACAGAAAAGGGCACATCACAAAGAATTGCAAATGTGCTCAAAAAATATAATTTGATGACAGAGGACAGCCACTCTTTGCGGGACATTATCGCCTGTATGAATGCGGACAAAAAACGCACGGCGGATTCTATCAATTTTGTTCTGCTGAACAGAATCGGAGAGTCGTTTACACAGAAAATCAAGAACGACGACATACCGAATTTTTTTGGAGTAAAGCAATGAGATTAGCAAAAATACAAAAATCGAACATCAGCGGAACGGTGCAAGTTCCTCCGTCAAAATCAGCTTCTCACAGAGCACTCATTTGCTCTTTTTTGGCAGGGGGAGGACAGGTGTCACCGCTCGTTGATTCAAACGATATGAGAGCGACTCAGGGCGTTATATCGGCTCTTAACAAGGACAAACCTGTTGCGGATTGCATAGAGTCGGGCTCAACGCTTCGCTTTATGATTCCTGTTGCTGCCGCACTTGGCAAAAAGGTCACTTTTGTCGGCAGGGGCAAACTTCCCGAAAGACCTATCGGCGACTATCTTCGATTGCTCCCCGAACACGGTGTGAAGTGTGATTGCACGGGCACATTGCCTCTTACAATCAGCGGTCGGCTTACTCCGGGCAGATTCGAAATTGCGGGGGATGTCAGCTCTCAGTACATTACGGGACTTCTTCTTGCGTTGCCTATTTTGGACGGCGACAGCGAGATTGTCCTCACAACCGAGCTTCAGTCAAAGCCTTATGTTGATATGACGGTTAAGT
>CABQCC010000098.1 GCA_902462495.1 uncultured Eubacterium sp.
ACCACGGTGTCGCTCTCTATGAGCGACACCGTGGTTGTTATGGATAAGGGCAAAATCCAGCAAATCGGCACTCCGGAGGATATTTATAACGAGCCTGTCAACGCTTTTGTTGCCGACTTCATCGGCGAAAGTAATATCGTTGATGCAATTATGCTTGAAGATTATCTTGTAACCTTTGGCGGCGTCAAGTTCAAGTGCCTTGATAAAGGCTTTGACAAAAACGAATTTGTAGAGGCTGTTGTTCGCCCTGAGGATATTTTAATCAGGGAACCGGGCACACAGGCTTCTCTTACAGGCAAGGTAACATCCGTAACATTCAAGGGTGTTCATTTTGAAATCCTTGTTGATGTAAACGGCTTTATTTGGATGATTCAAACCACAAGGGACGACATCCATGTTGATGACACTATCGGTATGCACATCGAACCTGATGCTATTCATATTATGAAGCGTAGCGAATATTCGGGCGAGTTCGGTGACTATTCATCATTCTCCGACGAGATGGATCATATTTCCGATGCGTCATATAATTGGGAGGACGAAAATGAAGAAGAGTAGTCTTTCTCAAAAAATGCTTGATAAGCCTTATTTGCTTTGGTCTGTGCTTTTCATCATTGTTCCGCTTGTTATGGTTGTGTTCTATGCTTTCACCGACAAAACAGGTGCGTTCACTTTTTCAAATATGGCACAGATAAAAAATTATTTTCCAACCATTTTGTTGTCGGTTCTTTATGGCTTGGCGGCAACGGTTATTTGCGTGCTTATCGGCTATCCGTTTGCCTATGCTCTTTCAAAGCACAGTGTCAACACTCAAAGAACTATGGTGCTCCTTGTTATGCTCCCAATGTGGATGAATTTCCTCATCCGCACATACAGCCTTATGACTATTTTGGGCGACAGCGGAGTAGTGAACAGCTTGCTCAATGCAATCGGATTAAAGGGTGTTCATATGATTAATACGGGCGGTGCGGTAATTTTCGGTATGGTTTATAATTTCCTGCCATATATGATTTTGCCGATTTATACCGTTCTTTCAAAGCTTGACAATTCGCTTGTTGAGGCGGCTCACGACTTGGGGTCGGGCAGAATAACAACGTTTAGAAGAGTGATTTTGCCTCTGTCGTTGCCGGGTCTTTTGTCCGGTATCACAATGGTTTTTGTGCCTTGCGTTTCAACTTTCTACATCACACAAAAACTCGGCGGCGGTCAAATTGTTCTTATCGGTGATGTTATCGAAAGTCAATTTCAGTCGGCAAATAACTATCATCTCGGTGCGGCACTCAGTTTTGTGCTTATGATTTTGATTTTCGTATGCCTCGGAGTAATGAATTACTTTGATGACGGCACACAGGACGGAGGTGTCGTTATATGAAAACTAAGGTTTCGCTTGCATCAAGGCTTTATATGGTGCTCATCTTCGTTTTTCTGTATGCACCTATTGCCGTTATGACCGTGTTTTCGTTCAATTCAGGTTCTTCAACCTATATTATGGACGGCTTTTCAACTTCTTGGTGGGTTGAGATGTTCCACGACACAGCCGCTATGAATGCACTCAAAAACACTGTTTTGCTTGCTCTTGCAACAATGGCAGTTTCCACCGTGCTCGGCGTTATGGCTTCGGTCGGTCTGTTTATGCAGAAAAATAAATTGTACAAAAAAACAATGATGAATGTCACAAACATTCCTATGATGAACCCGGAAATTGTAACAGGTATTTCAATGATGCTTTTGTTTGTGTTTGTCGGTGCGCTTGTCAATGTAAAAGAAGTGCTCGGCTTCACAACACTTCTCATTGCCCATGTCACATTCTGTTTGCCGTATGTTATTTTGAATGTTATGCCAAAACTTCGTCAATTCGATATGAATGTCTACGAAGCGGCGGTTGACCTCGGTTGCAAACCGTTCAAGGCGTTTGTTAAGGTTGTTATGCCCGAAATTATGAACGGCATCATCACAGGCTGTATTATGTCTTTCACATTGTCGCTTGATGATTTCATCATATCGTATTTCACCAACGGACCGTCATTCCAGACCTTGCCGATTTATATTTTCTCTCTCACCAAAAAGAGGGTAAAGCCTGATATGTTCGCATTGTCAACCCTTATGTTCCTTGTCATTCTTGTGCTTTTGATTTTTATGAATATCGCACAAGCAAGGGCGGAAAAAAAGGAGGCACGAGGATGAAAAAATTGAGAAGAATTGTTGCTTTTCTTATGTGCCTTGTGTGTGCTTTGCCGTTGATGAATGTCACAGCTTATGCAGATGAGGACTATTTTTCCGATGAACAAAAGGCTTATTATAAGTCGCTTGGACTTCAGGGCACAACTGTCAATGTGTACAACTGGGGCGAGTATATTTCCGATGGCGGAGAAGGCTCAATGGATGTTGTCCGTGAGTTTGAAAAACTTACGGGTGCAAAGGTTAATTATACCAATTTTGAATCAAACGAGAATATGTATTCCAAGCTTTCGGGCGGCGGCGTTTCTTATGATGTAATCACTCCGTCCGACTATATGGTTGAGCGTCTTATTGACGAAGATATGCTTCTTCCGCTTGATTATTCAAATATTCCGAATATGAAGTATATGCGTGAGGATTGCTTGAATCTTCCGTTCGACCCGGAGCAGAAATATACCGTTTGCTTCAACACAGGCTATACCGTTCTTATATATAATAAGAAATTGGTCAAAGAAAAACCTGATTCTTGGAAAGTTTTGTGGGACGAGCAGTACAAGGGTAAGGTGCTGATGTTCAACAACAGCCGTGATGCGTTTGCCATTGCTCAAAAATTGCTGGGTCAAAGTCTTAACACTCAAAATGAGCAGGATTGGGTGGATGCCGCAAAACTGCTTGCCGAGCAAAAGGACAAGGTTAATCCCGTTTATGTTATGGACGAGGTGTTCAACCTTATGGAATCGGGTGAGTACGCATTTGCAACCTATTATGTCGGCGATTATATTCTTATGAATGAGAACAACCCTGATTTGGGCTATGCTTATCCTAAAGAGGGCGTAAATGCTTTTTATGATGCTTTTTGTATCCCGAAGTGCACACAGAACAAAAAGGGCGCAGAAGCGTTTATCAACTTTATGCAAGAACCGGAGGTTGCGCTTGCAAACGAGGAATATATTTTCTACGCTTCCGCAAACAAGGCTGTGCAGGAAAACGAGGAATGTTCACTTTACGGCAACAAGGCGGTTTATCCCGACCCTGCGCCTGTGAGCGAGGTTTTTGCAAATCTTCCGCAGAATATTCTTGAACTTGAAAACAATCTTTGGTCAAGCGTAAAAAGCGGAAATCTCTCTGTAAACAGCAAAAAAACGGAACGCAAAATTTATATTGAATCGGGCGTAGTGGCAGGCATTGTTGTTATAGCGGTTGCCACCTATTTTGTCAGAAAACGCAAAAAGGATAAGGAACAGGATTTGGGTGATTTGTATGAGTAAAATTAAATGTGCTGTGTTTGATTTGGACGGCACGCTTGTCAACACTATTGATGATTTGGCAGGTGCAACCGAAATATTGCTTAAAAAGCATAACTTTGAAGCAAATTGGTCTTTGGATGATTACAAAAAGTTTGTGGGCAACGGCGCAAAAAAACTTGTTGAGCGTGCTTTTGACCATACTTTGGATGAGCAAACACTCAATGACAGATACGAAGAATTCAAGATTATATATGACGAAATAAAGCTTGACCATGCACACGCTTATGACGGCATAAAGGAGCAACTCCAAATCCTCAAGGATATGGGAGTGAAACTTTGTGTTGTTTCAAACAAGCCCGACATTGCCGCTCACGGTATGGTTGAGCATATTTTCGGCAAAGGATTTTTCGATTTCGTCACAGGTTGCATAGACGGACTTCCGACCAAACCCGATCCAACAACTACTATGAGAGCACTTTCGGCAGTTGATTGCAAGCCGACAGAGGCAATTTTCTTCGGCGACAGCGAAGTCGATATGCGAACAGCCAAAAATGCCAATATAGAAGCAGTAGGTTGCTCTTGGGGCTTTAGATCTTTTGAAACACTTTTTGCCGAGCATCCGTCTGTGATAATAGACGAAACAAGATACATATCAAGCTTATTTTAAAAAGTCAAAAAAACTTTAAAAAAAATCAAAAAAAGTGTTGACATTTGTAGTTAGTTCTGTTATACTTCTAACTGTTGACGCGAGAGTGGCGGAATCGGCAGACGCGCACGTTTGAGGGGCGTGTGGGGCGACTCGTACGGGTTCAAGTCCCGTCTCTCGCACCAAAAAAAGTAGACACCATTTGGTGTCTATTTTTTTTGCTATGAGATGTATGATTTGAACCGTCTTGTATGGGGTCCCCACAAAGTCCGTTAGACTTTGTGGGGAGAGGAAAGATATATGCAGTGTTTGTTATTCTTTTGCTTGCAAAAGAATTTGAACACGGAATTTATCTTGACGAAAGTCCCGTCTCTCACACCAAAACAGAAAAATCCGAACCAAATTTTCCCAATAGGAAAAGGGTTCGGATTTTTTGTTTATTTATTTCTGAAATATTACATACAATTACAACTCTGCAATCAAACGATTACAGAGCTTTTTCAATCACGTTATGTTAATGCTTATTTCGCCTTGAATAGCATGTTTTGTTTTTACACAAAGAGTATTGGCAATAAACGAAAAGGAACTGTCTTTAGTAGTAAATGTATTAGGACAACTTCCATATACCGTATACAAATCTTCAATTATTATTTGACCAACTTCTCCGTTTACTGTTACGCTTACTACTAAAAATCCAGGTCCATAGTCTTTTCGGTTAGCATGAATAAGAATTGTGGCTTTATGTCTTTCTGTATGTAGCTCATTGCTTGCAACATATCGCTTAAGCGCTAAAATTGATTCAGTTGCATTGTTTGTTTTTATATCCATTGTTACCTCCATAATATTTCCACTATGAATTGTAATATTATTTATCATTTTTCAGCGTAACTGATTGACTTCTTATATTGTATTTAGAAAATTTATACTTTAACAGGGTGACTTTGTAGCATTTATTATGTCAGTTTTTGGATGTCAAGTCTTTTATAAATGGAACTACTGCCAACAGAGAACTGACCGCCGGCAAAATACTAAACAAGAAGAACAGCATTGCAAATAAAGCGGTGTATTCCGCACTTTCTCTCGCAACAAAACCGTTTGCAATATATTCATTCAGTTTGGCCGTTTCGGCACTCGTGAAGCCTATTACCATATATCCTGCACTCGATATCAATGAAGAAGCACCGCTTTGAATTTTGATAATTGCAGTCTGAAAAGAGAAAAACAATGCTGTCGGCTTTGCACCTGATAGTTTGTATTCTAACTCGACCGCTTCATCAATCAGCAGAGTACGGATGTTTGAAGCAAGACTCAAAAAACTGCCTGATACAAGTGAGAGTATGAACATAACCGCAAAATTTCCTAAAGTGTTCATTGTTGTTTTGTTGCCGAGATACAATATAAAAATCATAATGTTTGGCAGTATGGATACAAGGTTGCATATCACATAGGCCTTCTCATTTCCGAGTTTTCTTGAAAGTATAGGTACAAGAAAAGTCGAAAGCATTAAACCGACAAAGCGTAAGGCTCTCGGTTTTGCACAGGTCAAGAATATCATCGTTGC
>CABQCC010000099.1 GCA_902462495.1 uncultured Eubacterium sp.
TATAATTAATAAATAATATAACTATTGCAAATGTTTACGGTTTGGTGTATAATTTATGCGTATTTATTATTTATTAGGAGTGATTTTGTGGACGAAAAGGATTTTGACAAGCAAAATGAAAATCTCAATTCATCCGAGGAAAAGGATGAAAAGGTTGTAGCTCCTGCCGAAGAAATACAAGAGGCAGACAATGCCGAGGCAGACGCTACAAACGAAGAAAACAGCAGTTGGAAGTTTGACGGTGAGGCTCAAACCCTCAATAGCAATGTGATTGAAAACGATGTGTTCGAAATTCACATTCCCGAGTCGTCAAAGTACGAAACAGCAGAAAGACCAAAAAAGACAACCGAGCCTCAACCTCAGGATGCCCCTAAAAAATCAAACGGCATAAAGGGCGACAAGGTTCATTTTGTTCTGATTTCTTTGATTTTGGCTGTCGTAATTGCAGTGCTTGCAACATTGGGCACAATGTATTACACAAAGCCGAATTCAGATGAAAAAATGAATCCGGGCAATGTTGCGCTTAAGGTTAGTGATACTCCGGTTTCAATCGGTATGTATAACTATTATTACAGCTGTATTTATCAAAACTATATTTCATATGCAAATTACGGCTATTATAACCTTGACACGACCAAGTCTTTCGATGTTCAAAAAACAACAGACAGCGACGGCAACGAGGTTTCTTGGTCACAGCTTTTCAAAAATGAAACTATCAAGCAGATTCAGTACATCACAACTTATTATGAAAAGGCTGTTGACGAGGGCATTACCCTCACAAAGGCTCAGGAAAAATCAATCAAGTCTACTCTTGAGTCAATCAAGGATGCCGCTACAAAAGACAGCGTTTCAGTAAACAAGTACATTTCTGCAACTTACGGTGATTATTGCGGATATGCAACTATCGAAAAAATGCTCACTCAATGTTATATTGCAGAGAATTATTATCAAAGACTTTCGGTCAGCCAAAAGTTTACCGACAAGGAAATCACCAAGTTCTTTAAGGAAAACAAGGACGAATACGAAAATGTAACTTTTGCATATCTTCAAGTTCCGTACGAAAACGATGATGCAACCGCAACCGTTGAAAAGTGCAAGAAGTATGCAAAGAACATCAAGTCTGTTGATGATATGAAAAAGCTTATTCCGACAGCGTGCAAGGATTTGATTGACCTCTATGTTTCTAAAGGATACGCACAGGATGCAGAGTCTTGCGCAGAACTTTTGAGCGCTAATATCGAAGTTTCAATCACGGCAAAAGAAACAGGACTTATTGATGAAGCCATCGATTGGCTTTTCAACGACAGCACCAAAATCGGTGATGTAAATGTGTTTGACGATTCGGACAACAAGATTGTTTACATTTTCTACAAAGTCAGCGACCCACAGCCGGACAAGGAAGAAGTTTATTCCGTTCGTCACATCCTCATTATGCCTGACGGCGTTGACACTTCATCAGCAAATGTAAATCTTACGGACAAGCAGCTTGCACAGGCAAGAAAGAAAGCTCAAAAAATCCTTGACAAGTACAATAAGGGCGCTAAGACCGAACTCGAATTTGCAAAACTTGCCGAGAAATATTCAAAGGATACCCAGTCCACATCAAGCGGCACATCGGGTATCTACGGCGGACTTTGCGGCGGTGTTCAGCAGGGAACAATGGTTCAAAGCTTCAACGATTGGGCTATGGATGATTCAAGAAAATACGGCGACACAGGTATAGTTGATTCAAGATACGGTTGTCACATTATGTTCTTCATCAGCAAGCAACCTAAATATCTCTACAATTGCGAATCCGACCTCAAGGAGAAAACCGAAAAGGAATTCACCTACAATTCAGAGGTTAAGGAATATAAGGGCGCAATGGGCAAAACAAAGGTTGCAAAGCCTGATATTACAAGCGGTGGCAAAAGCTCATCGGCTGAATAAAAATTAACACTTGTAAAATGTTCAACAATAGTGTAGAATACTATTGATAAAAAATCACAAAGGATGAAAACAGATGGCAGAAAATAAAGATAAGCTTGCTAAGCTTGAAGCAAAGTATGATAAGGCTTACGACAGAAAGGATGCACTTGCTGAGCAGATTGAAAATCTCAGAAAAGAAATCCTCAACGAGCCTGACCAAAAGAAGAAAAACAAATTGCGTTCAAAGAGGGATGAACTCATCAAGGAGCGTGACAGCATCATCATTACAGAAGATACTGTAAAGATTCCTATGCCTCCACAGACAAAGAAAATTGTATCGGCAGTTGTTGCAATTATCGTTGTTATCGCACTTCTCTTCACATATGTTGCAACAGGCTTTGTTCGCAAGGGCGTTGCGGGAACTCTCGGTTGGCCGCAAAAGACTTTCACTGCATACACTCTCACCGATGCAGACGGCGAAAAGCACAGCATTAAGGTAAATACATACAACTATTATTTTGCTATGTATTACAATAATCTTCAATCTACCGTTAGCTCATACAAGAAGTACGGTATCGACCTTGAAGAAGCAAACTTGAATGTAGACTTTGACAAGAAGCTCTCTGAACAAACAAGAACAGAGGACGGCAAAACTCAGACTTGGCTTGAGTATCTTCAAGAACAGGTTGAGGACAAAATCAAAGACACATATATGAACTACTATAAGGCTGTAAAGGAAAACAAGGGCAAAGATCCTGAAATTACAGACGACCAAAAGAAAGAACTCAAGGAAGCTCTTAAAAACTATAAGACTTCTGCTCATAAGTACGGCTTCACCGTATCGGGCTATATTGAGGCTGCTATGGGTCACGGCGTAACAAAGGATGTATTCGTTCGTGAAGCAACTATTTCTTATATAGCAGAAAATTATGAATCGGACCATAAGGAAGATTCAACCACAAAGACATATACAGACAAGGAACTCAACGCTTATAAGAAAAAGAACGAAGCAAAGCTTCAGTCTGTAGATATCAAGATGTTTGAGTGTGACAGCGAAGATGACGCAAAGGCATTCAAGAAGGCACTCAAGGCTGACGGTTCAAACTTTGCCGATCTTGCTTCAAAGTATTCATCAGATAAGTTTGACAAAAAGGCAAACAAAAACCCTGTTGAAACAACATACAAAGATATTAACCGTATGTCAATGGAGGCTCTTTCATTTGCTATCAGCACAGCTGATGACAAGGACAAGAAAAGCTATCCGGGTCTTGATTGGCTCTATTCGGCAGACCGTAAGGCAGGCGATGTAAGACAGGATTCAACTACTGTTGTATATGTTGTAAAGCCTGCTTATATGTCAAATACAAAGACAGTAAATGTTCGTCACATTCTCATTGCTCCTGAATCATCAAAGTCAAGCAATGACAGCTCATCTTCAAAATCTGCAAAAGAATGCACAGATAAGGAATGGGCAGCAGCAAAGAAAAAGGCTGAAAGCGTACTTGCACAGTATAACAAGGGCGACAAAACTTCAGAGTCATTCGCAGCTCTTGCAAAGTCTAATTCATCAGACGGCAATGCAAGCGAGGGCGGACTTTATGAAAATATTGTTCCAAACCAAATGGTCCCTACATTCAACGCTTGGTGCTTTGATTCATCACGCAAAGCAGGTGATGTAGCAATCGTTAAGACAGAGTACGGCTATCATATTATGTACTTTGAGGGCAAGAATGACCAGGCTGTATGGCAGTATATCGCACAGCAGAAACTTGCCGCACAGGAAAGCGAAGACGAAAAGGATTCAGTTACTCTTAAGAAAAACTGGTTCGGTTCACGCTACTGCGAAATTGATACAGATATTGATGCTTAATTGACAATGAATTAATGGCGGGAGTTATCTCGCCATTAGTTGTTTAGATAAGGAATTTATTATGCCGTTAATTGTGAATAAAGAAGTTGAACAATTAAAAAAAGAAAACGCTCGATTAAAAGCGGCACTCGGCGAGGCTGAATATGAATGTCAGCGACTCACCATTATTAATTCTAATCTTGAGGCTCAACTCAAGGAGTCAAACAGAGAGCTTGAAAAGAACATTGATGTTCTTCAGTCGCTAAAAGGTGAGATAGAAGCTCTTGTTGACAATTTAAAATCAAACGACAACAAATAAACAAAGCCATTGCAGATTTGCTTTTCTGCAATGGCTTCTTTTATTCTGTGTATCTTTGCTCTTTTGTGTTGAGGTGGCGAACATCAATGTAGTCAGGCAAGCCGTTTCTGTACGGAACTTGCGGAATACCGACAACAAGAGGTCTGACATAGTTCAAGAATTCTTCTGTAACATAGTTGCCCTCGGCGTTTATCCATTCTCTCGGAACGGTTTTAACTGCGTTTGCAACAACCTTCACATCTTCTGTGCCGTATTCAACACAGTATGGCGAATCCGCTGTTCTCTTGATGGTGGAGAACACTCCTGTTTGACCGTCAACAGCAGCTTTGACTGCAACCTCACCGAGGCTGAACGCTTCGTTCATATCGGTGTGTGACGCAATGTGAGCCGCACTTCTTTGCAAAACTCCCGGTTCAAGTGCTCTTACCTTACAGCCGATTTTGCTTTCGATAACACTCTTTAGGTATGCGCCGACACCGCTGAGCATAATGTGCCCGAACTTGTCTGTGTTTGAAGCTTCAGCACTGATGTAGTTGCCGTCCTTGTCACGGATGCCTTCGCTTACAACGATGATGACGGAATTGTATTTTTCAAGCATTTTGTTTACATCTTTGAGGAATTGCTCGGTTGAAAATGCAACCTCAGGTAAATAAATAAGGTGCGGAGCAAGTGCCGTGCCCTCTTTTGCAAGAGCCGCAGAACCTGCAATCCAGCCTGCATCTCTGCCCATTGTTTCGATTATGTGAATACTTTTGATGTTGTAAATTGTTGTGTCGTATGCAACTTCTCTTACGCAAGACGCAATGTATTTTGCAGCACTGCCAAATCCCGGTGAATGGTCAATTCCGACAAGGTCGTTGTCAATTGTTTTTGGTATGCCGACAAATCTGACATCGCTGTTGATTTTCTTTGCGTATTCACTCATCTGCTTAACGGTGTCCATAGAATCGTTGCCGCCGATGTAGAAAAAGTAGCCGATGTTGTACTTTTCAAGCAGTTCAAAAGCCTTTTCAAATTCTTCCTGCGAACCGCTTAGTTTGTATCTGCAAGAACCGAGATACATCGCAGGGGAGTGTTTGAGACTGTTCATCATATACGGCTTATTTTCAAATACGGAGTTGAGGTTGATGAGGTGCTCGTTGAAAAATCCCTCAATGCCGTTTATCATTCCGTACACCGTTCCGATTTTTTTCTGCTTAAAGGCACAGCTTATTGCACCTGCAAGCGAGGAATTTATTACAGCAGTCGGTCCGCCCGATTGCCCGATTATCATATTTTTTTTGTTCATTTAGATTACTCCTGTCTTTTCAATCAACTACCTATTATATAGTTTTGCCTCCGCTTTTGCAATAATTATTTCATTAATATTGTATAATTATTTTCTGAATAGAAAAAGCACATTGCATATCATCCACAATGTGCCTTTGATTTATAGAGCGTGTCGAAAAAGTGTTTTCAGTACAATAAAGGCAGTTGAGAAAGTTTCTGAATTTCGTTTTCTTGCGAACATTGCTGTACGATGGTACCGCTTGTTCGCAAAAAACGAAAAACGC
>CABQCC010000100.1 GCA_902462495.1 uncultured Eubacterium sp.
GGAAGATGTACGATGGTACCTCGACTGAGCAAAAAACGAAAAACGCCAAAAATGCTGTAAGCTCGATACTTACAGCATTTTTAAAACCCCACCGTCAACACTTCGTGTTGCCACCGTCTCACCTACCGGTTCGGCCGGTGCTTCTGCATTAAAATGCAGAGGTCTCCACAGGAGACCCGCACCCCTTTTGCTAAAAGAGGAGGCATAATTCGGTTGATTATTTAGGCGTGTTTCAGGAGCTTTATCGGCAGTCTGCAATGTTTCATATGAAACATTCAAAGCCACATATTGATGTTTCACGTGGAACATACACCATATATTCACCTTGATATATAATCGGTATAGTAGTATAATAATATCAGTAAACAAATGAGGTGACTTTATGAGCAAAACTGTTGCAATTTTCAATCAAAAAGGCGGAGTCGGCAAAACCACAACCTGCGTTAATATGGCTGCCAGTTTGGGTCAAAAGGGCTATAAAACCCTGCTTATTGACATCGACCCACAAGGCAATTCCACATCAGGTGTCGGCATTGACAAAAGCGAAGTTGAGTTCAGCACATATGATGTGATGATTGGCGAGCAAACCGCCCGTTCCGTTATGATTGAAACCGAGTTCAAAAATCTGTATATCCTCCCTGCCAATATGAACCTTGCAGGCGCAGAAGTTGAAATTGCAGAACTTGAAAACCGCAACAGCGTGTTGAAGCGTTCAATCGCAACTCTTATTATGGAGTTCGACTATGTAATTATTGATTGTCCGCCGTCACTCGGCTTGCTTTCAATCAACGCACTTGTTGCCGCAGATACGCTCATTGTTCCGCTTCAATGCGAATATTATGCACTTGAGGGACTCAGTCAACTCATTTCAACAGTTCGTACAATCAAACAACATTATAACGAACATCTTGAACTTGAGGGCGTCCTCTTTACAATGTATGACGGCAGATTGAGGCTCAACCAAATGGTAATTGACGAAGTGACTCAATACTTTCCGGGCAAGCCGTACAAAACGGCTATTCCTCGTTCCGTCAAGATTGCAGAAGCACCAAGCTTTGGCAAGCCTGTAATCTATTACGAAAAATATTCCAAACCGTCATTCGCATACAAAAAATTTGTTGAAGAATTTTTGAAAAATCAATAATACCAACCGCCTTAATATGAAAGTGATAGGGTGATGCTATGAAAAAGCCTGTAACAGAAAAAACGATTGCAGTCATTTTTGAAGTGATTGCAGGACTTTTGTTGCTTATTAATTTAAGCAATGTTCTTGTCGGCATAAATTCTTACTTTGGAATATTCAGTTCCTTATACTATATGCTGCCGTCGGTTCTCGGTTCTTTGCTGTTGCTTGTAATTATGCTTTCGAGAACCTCATCGCCAAGGTTAATTTCGGCACCGTTCTTTTTTATCGGCTTTGCCGACTTAGTGAAATTTGCATATTTTGCAATCATCAGAGCGCAGGTCGGCGATGATTGGATGGTTGCTTGTGCAATTAAAATCTCCACACTTATTGTGTGCGGATTCATTTCGCAAGGGTGCTTTCAAAATAATAAAAAAATCAGATATTGCCTGTTTTTGCCCGTGCTTCCGGCAGTTTATCAATCGCTGGTTGTTATTAATAAGCACGATGAAATTTTTACTTACGGCTTTGATGCGTACAATGATATGTCGTATTTTTTGAGGGTGATGGACGCAGGCGAATGTCTTGTTATTCTTGCGGTTGCACTCTTTGCGTTTTCTCAAACCGATTTGAGCAGGCTTGTGCAAAGCATAAATAATGTTTCAGTAAAACGAGAGCAGAAAGAGAGACCGATTGTAATTCCTCGTGTGGCTTGGCAGAAAAATCCAAGTTTGGATATTTCGCAAGAAAAGATAACGAACAAGGCAAGTTTTGCCGTTTCATTCGTGTTTTTTGCAATATCAATCATTATGCAATTTGTCATTGCGTTGGTCTTTGTTCTCGAAAATTGGTTTGATTTTGATAACAAGTTCCGTTTTGATTATATGCTTCATAGCGGAATTTCAAGCATACTCACATTTTTTATGATTTTACTTATCGGTGTAGAATCAGGCTTGTGTATCTACTATGCCGTTAAGGCTTCACAACGAACATTTATGTTGAGAGATACGACGGCGTACTTCATTTATGCACTCGTTTCGCACTTATTGCTCGGAATTATAATTCCCGAAGAGCTTAGCGGTATAGGCGAGGGTCTGTTTGAATGGCTCAGCGGATTTGCTGCGTATTTCTTTTCCGCTCCGATAATTCTTGTGCTTTTCATCGTGCTTATCAGTTTTGCACGGCGAGAACCTGTTTTTGATGCAAACGGCAATGCGGTGTACAGGCAGGAATACAGAGCGGTAATGTTTGTTTTATCGGTTTTGATTTTCTTGGGAGTCGGCATAGCGATAAGCGTATCGGAAATTACTTATTGCGGTTTTGATTATGGATTTGTGGATATGTTCGGGTGGAAAAGCGCTCCGATTTACTTGTACGGCGGATCGGGAATAGGTATCTTTTACTACAACATATTCAATGCGATAGTGATTATAAAATATATAGCATTGGGATTGGGTGTCGGTTGTGTAATCGAATCCGCCAACCGCAACAATTTCAAAATAGGAGGAAAATATGGCAAAAAAGTCAGGACTCGGTAAGGGCTTGGGTGCGTTGATGATTGAAAACAACACCGATTCGATGGTGTCAACAAGCACGCTCAACATCAACGAAATCACCCCGAACAAAGAACAGCCGAGAAAAACATTTGACGAAACGGCACTTGAAGAACTCGCCGATTCCATTCGTCAGCACGGCGTGCTTCAACCGCTTTTGGTTAGACCGCTTACAAGCGGAGGCTATCAGCTTGTTGCAGGTGAGCGCCGATGGAGAGCGAGCCGTTTGGCAGAACTCAAGGAAGTTCCGGTAATCATCAAGGAACTTTCCGACACCGAGGCTATGGAAATAGCCATTATCGAAAACTTACAGCGTGAGGACCTCAACCCGATTGAAGAGGCGGAGGGGCTTCAGGCACTTATTGATAAATGCGGCTATACGCAGGAGCAGGTGGCAACTTCTGTCGGCAAGTCAAGACCGGCAATCACCAACGCTTTGCGACTTCTCAAATTGCCTGAAGAGGTCAGAGAAATGGCGAAAGACGGCACAATCTCGGCAGGTCACGCAAGGGCACTTCTTGCGTTTGATAATCAGCCGATGATGATTGAATGTGCAAATCAAATTGTTTCAAAAAAACTCACCGTGCGTGATGTTGAAAAAATGGCGAAGCGTCCTGCCACGAGTTCAACAAAAACAAAAACCGCTCAAAGACGAGACAGTTTTTATGACGAGGTTGAACTTTCGCTCACCGAGGCACTCGGCACAAAGGTCAGAGTGTACAACGGCAGAAATAAGGGAACGCTCGAAATTGAGTTTTACACCCTTGATGACCTAAAAAATATTGCAAATGCCATTGCAAAGTAATATAATATATATTTATAAATAACAAACAGGAGAAAAAATAATGTTAGATATTAAATTTGTCAGAGAAAATCCCGATGTGGTTAAGAAAAACATCAAAAAGAAATTCCAAGACCACAAGCTTCATCTTGTAGACGAGGTTATTGAGCTTGACGAGGAACGCCGTCAGGTTATTGCGAGAGCAGACGAACTTCGTGCAAACAGAAACAAGATTTCAAAGGAAATCGGTGCTCTTATGGCACAGGGTAAAAAAGAAGAGGGAATGGCTCTCAAAGAAAAGGTTACCGCTCAGGCAAAGGAACTTGACGAACTTGCAGGCAAGGAAACCGAGCTTACAGAAGAAGTAACAAAAAGAATGATGATGATTCCGAACATCATTGATGAGTCTGTTCCGATTGGTAAGGACGACAGCGAAAATGTTGAAGTTCAGCGTTTCGGCGAGCCTGTTGTTCCCGATTTTGAAATTCCTTATCACACCGATATTATGGAATCGTTTGACGGCATTGATATGGAGGCAGCCGGCAGAGTTGCAGGCAACGGCTTCTACTATCTTATGGGCGATATCGCACGACTTCATTCTGCCGTTATCAGTTATGCCCGTGACTTTATGATTGACCGTGGTTTCACATATGTTGTGCCTCCGTTTATGATTCGCTCAAATGTTGTAACAGGCGTTATGAGTTTTGAGGAAATGGACGCAATGATGTACAAAATCGAGGGCGAGGACTTGTATCTTATCGGTACTTCCGAGCACTCAATGATTGGTAAATTTATCGACACTATCACACCGGAAGAGAAGCTTCCGCTCACCCTCACTTCGTATTCTCCTTGCTTCCGTAAGGAAAAGGGTGCTCACGGTATTGAGGAGCGTGGTGTATACAGAATTCATCAGTTCGAGAAGCAGGAAATGGTTGTTGTCTGCAAGCCTGAAGAATCAAAGATGTGGTTCGACAAACTTTGGCAGAACACCGTTGATTTGTTCCGTTCACTCGATATTCCTGTAAGAACACTCGAATGTTGCTCTGGCGACCTTGCAGACCTCAAGGTTAAGTCGGTCGATGTTGAAGCGTGGTCACCAAGACAGAAGAAGTATTTTGAAGTCGGCTCATGCTCAAACCTTACAGACGCACAGGCAAGACGCCTCAAGATTCGTGTTAAGGGCGAAAACGGCAACTACCTTGCTCACACTCTCAACAACACAGTTGTTGCTCCGCCGAGAATGCTCATTGCGTTCCTTGAAAACAACCTCAATGCAGACGGCACGGTTTCAATTCCTGAAGCACTCCGTATGTATATGGGCGGCAAGGACAAAATCGTTCCAAAGAAAGACTGTTGATAAATTTCCTGAAACACGCCAAATTATAAATTAATAATTATTTATTTGAATATCCTTTTCGTTTTTTCTAAAACTAATAAAAAACGGAAAGGATTTTTTTATGCACAGTATCAAGGGAACAAAAACCGAAGCAAATTTGATTGCTGCGTTCAACGGCGAAACACAGGCAAACACAAAGTACACGCTGTTTGCAACAAAGGCGAGAAATGACGGCTACAACGAGATTGCAAACATTTTTGAGCAGACCGCAAAAAACGAACTTGCCCACGCAAGATTGTGGTATAAATATCTCCACAGCGATGAAATGCCCGATACACAAACAAATTTGACCGAAGCGGTAGACGGCGAAAATTTTGAATGGGTGAATATGTATCCAGAATTTTCAAAAACGGCATCGGAAGAGGGTTTCACGGAAATTGCAAAGCTCTTTGACCTTGTGGCAAAAGTGGAATCCCAGCACGAAAGCAAGTTCCGTCAGCTTTTGACAGATGTGAAAAATCAAAAGGTATTTACCAAAGACGGCGAGGCAATTTGGATTTGTATGAACTGCGGTCATATCGTTGTCGGCAAGTCAGCACCCGAAGCTTGTCCGCTTTGCAAAGTGCCAAAGGCTTATTTTAAAGAATATAAAAATTCATAAAAATAAAATTAATGCTTGACAAATGTAACTATCTTGGTTATAATAAGTCTTGCAATTGCGGATTTAGCTCATCCGGTAGAGCGTCACCTTGCCAAGGTGAAGGTAGCGAGTTCGAGTCTCGTAATCCGCTCCA
>CABQCC010000101.1 GCA_902462495.1 uncultured Eubacterium sp.
CCATTAATAAGCTCGTTCCGGGTATTGTTGGTCCTCTTTTCAAAGGTGGTGTAAAGAGTTTGTCACCTAGTAACTCTCTTGAGCCAAAGAATGACTGGCAGGAAACAAGCAGCGGAAAGGTTGACAGAACTGTATCTCATCTTACTCCTGATGACATTCTTGCAGTAAATGTTACTGATAATGGCGACGGCACAATTACAATGGTATTGCAGCCAAAAGCACAGCTTCTTGCTATGCCTGGGGAGGACTCACAGGGTCGTTTCTTCAATGTTCTTGGTGACATTTCAGGCGTTGTAGAAAGTATTACAGTTCTTTCGTTCTCTGAAGGTACTATTGATGAGAATTTCGTTGTTAACTATGCCGGCGGTACAGGTACTATTAAGATTAATGTTGCTAATAAGGAAATCGTTGAAGCTGATTACGATATGCATGTTCATATTGATGTAAAGCACGCTAATGTTGCAATCATCAAGAATAAGAATGCATCACTTGATGTCAAGTACACAAACCACTTCCCGGCTTCTGACCAATATCTCAAGGATCACCTTGTAACAATTAAATAATAAATTCTATAAAGATTTAAAGGTAGCTTCGTGCTACCTTTATTTTTGCGATAATATGAAAGATTCAAGTAAAAAACTTCAAAATATTTTTGTCGTTTGGGGAATGGCGGCAATTTGTTGTTGCCTTTGGGGCAGTGCGTTTCCCGTAATTAAAATTGGATATAGCCTTTTTAACATTGATTCATCAGATACTGCGTCGATAATTCTGTTTGCAGGTATTCGTTTTATTCTTGCAGGTGTTTTGACAGTTGTTATATTTAGCGCAGTTAATAAAAAAATTGTTAAGCCTAAAAAGACTTCAATCAGCAAAGTTTGCGTTTTGGCATTGTTCCAAACAGTCTTGCAATATTTGTTTTTCTATATCGGACTTGCCCACACAACAGGAGTAAAATCAAGCATTATTGATGGCTCAAGCACATTTTTTGCAATAATCATTTCTGTTTTTATTTTCAAGCAGGAAAAGTTTACCGTGTCAAAAATCATTGGCAGTTTGCTTGGCTTTTCAGGTGTTGCGCTCGCAGGACTTTCGGGAAGTAGGGAAGGATTTTCATTTCAGTTTGGCGACATTATGCTTTTGATTTCGGCAATCTCCTATGCCAGTTCATCCGTTTTTATGAAGAAATACAGCAATGACGATGAACCTGCTGTACTTTCGGGTTATCAATTTATACTTGGCGGTGCAGTTATGACAGTTGTTGGTTTGGTTATGGGCGGGAAAGTGTCAACCGATAATATAAAAGGCGTTCTTGTTCTTTTGTATCTCGGCTTCATTTCTGCAATAGCATACTCGCTTTGGGGACTTTTGCTCAAATATAACGATGTTTCAAGAGTTACCGTTTGTGGCACAATGACACCGATTTTCGGCTTTACTCTTTCTTATCTTCTCCTTGGTGAAGATAACGGCAAGTTAGTTTATAAGCTTATCGGTTTGCTTTGCGTTGTCGGCGGAATGGTTATCGTTAATCTTAATTTTAATAAAAATAAAAAAGAAAAATCGTTGTAAATTACAGCGATTTTTCTTTATGTTATAAGTATTTTTGATATTCTTCAACAGCCAATTTGTCGCATATTTCGTTGTATTTGTGGCCGTTGTGACCCTTGACCCATACAAATTCGACTTCGTGAATATCAAGCTGTTTTAGCATTTCTTCCCACAAGTCAACATTGAGTGCAGGTTTTTTATCGGATTTTTTCCAATTATTCTTTTTCCATGAATAAACCCAACCTTTGTTTATCGCATCGCAAACATATTTGCTGTCTGTTGTGAGGATAACTTTGCATGGCTCTTTAAGTGCTTTGAGTGCTTCAATAACGGCAGTCATTTCCATACGGTTGTTGGTTGTGTTTTTTTCGCTGCCCGAAAGCTGTTTTTCATTTTCTTTGTAAACGAGCACTGCACCCCAACCACCAGGTCCGGGATTTCCACTGCATGCTCCGTCTGTATAAATATTTATTTCTTTCATTTTTTATCACCGAGGTATATTCTATCATTAAATTTGATAATAATCAATATGGATTATATTTTAATATTCCTTGACAACAGCGTTATAATAATTTAAAATATATTTAATTGTTTATGCACGGAAAAAATATTTTTAAGGAGGATTTTTAATTAATGACAAATCAAAAAAAGGTGCCGACAGGTGACGAAAGAAAACGGAATTCTAAGCGTCGCTATTACACAAAAAAGAGAGCACCGAAGAAAGCGGTATCTCTCCCGCCTGTTGAGCAGGAGAAAGTACGCATTTCTTTTTTAGGCGGTATGAATGAAATCGGAAAGAATATGACGCTTTACGAATACAAAAGCGATATGTTCATTGTTGACTGCGGTCTTGCGTTCCCAACAGCGGAACTTCCGGGTGTTGACCTTGTTATTCCTGATTTTACTCATGTAATCAATAACCAAGAAAGAATCAGAGGTATAATTGTAACTCACGGACACGAGGACCACATCGGCGGTCTTGCATATCTTTTGAAGCAGGTTAACATTCCTGTTTATGCAACAAAGCTTACAATCGGTCTTATTAAGGGTAAACTTGAGGAACACGGACTTCTCAATAAGGTTAAACTTGTTGAGATTAAGCCGAGAGATAACATTACGCTCGGCTCATTTAATATTGAATTAATCCATGTAAACCACTCAATCCCCGATGCTGTCGGTCTTGCAATCAGATGTCCTGCCGGAATTATTATTCAAACAGGCGACTTTAAGATTGACACAACACCTGTTGACGGTGATATGATTGACCTCCCTCGCTTTGCAGAATACGGTAAAAAAGGTGTTCTTGCGCTTCTTTCGGATTCAACCAACGCAGAGCGTCCGGGTTGTACTATGAGCGAAAAGAATGTCGGCGAAAGTTTTGAACTTCTTTTCCGCAAAGCAAAGAATAAGAGAATTATCGTTGCAACCTTTGCTTCAAACATTCACAGAGTTCAGCAGATTATTGATGTTGCAAACGCAAGAGGCAGAAAGGTTGCCGTTATCGGCAGAAGCCTTGAAAATCTTGTTAAGGTCGGCGAAGAATTAGGCTATCTTAATGTGCCAAAGAATATTCTTATCCCGATTGACACCATTAAAAATTATCCTGACGATAAACTTGTTATTATCACAACAGGTTCACAGGGTGAGCCTATGTCCGCTTTAACAAAAATGGCTTTTGGTGAACATAGGAAGGTCACAATTACTCCCAACGATTATGTTATTATTTCTGCAACCCCAATTCCGGGCAATGAAAAAATGGTCGGCGGCGTTGTAAATGCTCTTATGAAGCGTGGTGTAGAGGTTATCTATGAAAAGATGTATGAAGTCCACGCATCGGGTCACGCTTGTCAAGAAGATTTGAAATTGATGATAGGTCTCGTAAAACCTAAATATTTCATCCCTGTTCACGGTGAGCAAAAGCATTTGATGAAGCATGCACAGCTTGCAAAGGCAATGGGTATTGATGAAAAGAACATTTATATTGCTGAAATCGGCGAAACTATCGAGTTGACAGATTCGTATATTAAAAAAGTCGGCACTGTTCCGTCAGGCGATGTTTATGTTGACGGACTCGGCGTCGGCGATGTCGGAAATGTTGTTCTCAACGACCGTAAACGACTTTCGCAGGACGGCTTGATTATTGTTGTTGCAACCATTGATGCGCACGGCGGTTATGTCGTTTCAGGTCCTGATATTGTTTCTCGTGGATTTGTCTATGTAAAGGATAACGAGGAACTTATGAATGCTGCCCGTGACCTCGCTTGCAGAGTCATTGATGAGCAATACGACAGCAAGTATCACGACTGGAATTCGGTTAAAACAAAGGTGCGTGACGAAATTTCTCGTCTTATGTATGAAAAAACAAAGCGCTCACCTATGATACTTCCTATTTTTATGGAAATATAAAGGAGAATTGATATGAAAGTAATTTTAAAGGCAGATGTAAAATCACTCGGCAAAAAGGGTGATTTGGTAAATGCAAGTGACGGATACGCAAGAAACTTCCTTTTTCCAAAGGGTCTTGCTGTTGAAGCAAATGCAACTGCAATGAACGAATTTAACAATAAAGAGCAGTCAAAGAAATTCCACAAGGCAGAGGAAATCAAGGCTGCCGAAGAAGTTAAGGCTCAAATTGACGGCAAAACTTTTGCTCTCAAAGCAAAGGCAGGAGTTAACGGCAAACTTTTCGGTTCCGTTACCGCAAAAGATGTTGCCGCTAAAATCAAAGAAGAAATGAACATTGATATTGATAAGAGAAAAATCTCAATGACAGACATCAAGGCTTTTGGCACAGTTAAAGCCGAAATTAAGGTTTATCAGGGCGTTGTTGCAACAATCAGCGTTCAAGTTACGGAATTATAATTTATAGGGTAATTTAAAATGGCAGAATTAAATGTTACATTACCATATAATCTTGAAGCGGAGCAAAGTGTTCTCGGCAGTATTCTGATTGACAATAAGTGTATGGCTGACGCAAACCTTTATTTGCGTGCGGATTATTTCTATCTTCCACAGCATAAAGCTATATACAGCGCAATGGACTATCAGTTTATGAATAACGGCGGTGCTATTGACCCTGTTATCATTGCCGATGCTCTTACAAAAGACGGAAAGTACGATTTGGCAGGCGGTAAGGATTATCTTATGCAACTCGCAAATGTCGTTCCGTCAACCGCTAATATAGAAAAATACGCCAAAATTGTTCAAGAACAGTACTATCTGCGTAATCTTATTCAAGTTTCGCAGAGTATTATTGAAGATGCAACAAGTGGTGTTGGCACTGCAAATAATATTCTTGACAGTGCTGAACAAAGAATTTATGACATTCGTGAAGGTAAAACAGGCAAAGGCCCTGAAAAAATTGCCGATGTCATTATGAATAAGGTTTATCCCGAATTAAAAAACAGAACAGGTGAAAACAAGGACGATTATCTTGGGATTTCAACAGGCTTCGGTCTTCTTGATAAGTATATTACAGGTCTTAATAAATCCGACTTTATTCTTATCGGCGCTCGTCCTGCTATGGGTAAAACTTCGTTTGCTCTCAACCTTGCACAAAATATCACTATGGGTGCAAGAAAGCGTTGCGTTTTCTTCTCACTTGAAATGACAAAGGAACAGCTTGCAGAAAGATTGCTTGCTTCTCAAGCCGGTATTGAATCGCAAAAGTTCAGAACAGGTGAGCTAACAAATGACGAGTGGATAAGACTCGGTAATGCACTTTCGGCATTCCACGATGTTGAACTTTACCTTGACGATACAGCGGCAATTACCGTTCCTGAAATAAAATCTATTGTTCGTCGTCTTAAAAATGTGGATTGTATTTTGATTGACTACCTCGGACTTATTCAGTCTGCCGTACATAAGGAAAATCGTGTACAAGAGGTGTCCGAAATCACAAGAAACCTCAAAATGATGGCAAAGGATTTGAACATTCCTGTTATCTGTTGTGCACAGCTTTCCCGTGGTACAGAGGGCAGAGGCA
>CABQCC010000102.1 GCA_902462495.1 uncultured Eubacterium sp.
TGCAAATCTTGACCAATTGTTTATTGTTGCATCGCTTGTTGACCCTAAAATAAACACAACAATAATTGACAATCTTACCGCAATTGCCGAGTATAAAAAAATTGAACCTATCATTGTTTTAACAAAAACAGACCTTGACGAAAGCTCCGAAGTTTATAAAAACATCTATGAAAAAGCAGGATTCAAGGTTGTTGTTTGCAATAATACAACAGGTGACGGAGCAGATGAAATTCACAGGCTTTTAAACGGTAAATGTTCGGCTTTTACAGGGAATACAGGTGTTGGAAAATCAACTTTGCTTAATAATATTTTCCCTGATTTGGATTTGAAAACAGGGGAAACAAGCAAAAAGCTTGGCAGAGGAAAACATACAACCCGACATTGCGAACTGTTCAAAACCGATAACGGTTATATTGCCGACACACCCGGATTTTCATCACTCGAATTTAAGCAATGCGAAAAAATATTAAAAGATGATTTGCCTTATTGTTTCAGGGAATTTGAAGATTATCTCGGATATTGCAAATTTTCGACTTGTTCACACACAAACGACAAAGGCTGTGCCGTTATTGAAGCTGTAAACGACGGTAAAATCAGCAAATCAAGACACGAAAGCTACATTTCAATGTACAATGAGGTTAAAAATATTAAAGAATGGGAACTCAAATAAAAAAATGCACAATCATTTCAGGTGCACCCGATAACGATATAGATTTTCTAAAAGAAAATATTGATGCTCAATCGTTTATCATTTGTGCTGATTCGGGATATAAAAATTGTTTAAAAGCAGGCCTTGCTCCAAATTTGATTATAGGGGATTTTGACTCATCAAAAAAGCCCGATATTGATTGCGAGATTATATCACTTAAGGCTGAAAAAGCCTTTACGGACACATTCCATTGCGTTATGGAAGCCGTTGAAAGGGGATATAATGAAATCCGGATTTTTTGTGCCATCGGTTCAAGACTTGACCATACATATTCGAATATTTTATCACTTGATTACTGTCAAAAGCACGGTGTGAAATGTTCTATTCAAAATCGAAAGAACAAGCTGTCTTTAATCAACGGCAAAGGTATTGTAAATAAGGATTATGACAACTTTTCTCTTTTTGCTTATCTGTCTGAATGTAAAGGCGTGAGAATTAAAGGCGCTTATTATACGGCAGGTTTTTACGACAAGGAAACACTTGATATTAAACCAAGTGACCAATTTGCTCAAAGCAACTTCGTAAGCGAAGATTATGCCGAGATTTCTCTTGATGAAGGCACACTTCTTTTAATTGAAAGTAACGATTAGGTATAGACTGCATATATTATAGTAAGCACAGATACAGCGGAGGTGTTTGCTATGAAGAAAATGTGCAAGAGAGATTTGTTATGGATTGCCTTTGGTCTCGGTTGTGTAATGGCGTGTTGCTTGCCAACCGTTTGGGTAACCCGTATTCTTGCAATAGCAGTCATCATCCTCGGAATCATCATCTGTTGCAGAAAGTAGGGGAGATATATGAAAGTTATACTTATAAAAAGTCCGAAATTGCTTGCGCCTATCCTGCGTTCAATTTTCAAAGTGAAGAAAATAAATTACGAAGAATAGTAAAAGAGAATTTAAAAGGTGCCAAGGAGCACCTTTTAAATTTTTGGTATTGAAATATATCTCCGTTTATTATATAATATTATAAATATTTTTAAGGATTAACTATATGGATAATTATATTGACTTAAACAATTTTGAGGATATTCCCGTTGTTCCGCTTCGTGGACTTGTGGTATATCCAAATATGACGCTTCATTTTGATGTCGGCAGAAAAAAGAGTGTTGCGGCTCTTAATACTGCTATGGACACTCATCAAATGATTTTTCTCGTCTCTCAAATCGATTCAAGCATAGATGACCCAAGCGAGAGAGATGTTTATGAAGTTGGCGTTATTTGCAAGGTTAAGCAAATGATAAAAATACCGAATTCATCAAATCTCCGTGTTATTGTTGAGGGCATAGCAAGAGCAACCATTGTTACAATGTATACCGACGGTGACCACTTCAACGCAGTTGTTGACAGAGCACCGATTTATGATGTTGAGGTTTCACCTGAAAACACCGCTTATATCAGAACCGTAAAAAAAGAATATGAAGTTTATGCTTCAATGTTCAAAAAGATTTCAAACGAAGTCGTTGCAAAGATAATTTGCTGTGAGGACATTGCGGAACTTACCGACTATATCTGCGAAAACAGCTTTTTCTCATTTTCGGACAAACAGTCTATGCTTGAGGAATTTGACCCGCAAGAGAGAATTAAAAAGTTGACTGTTCTTTTGAAAAAAGAAACTACTTCACTTGAAATAGAAGCGGAAATTCAGGACAAGCTCCAAAAGGAAATTGACAAAGGTCAGCGAGAATATTATCTGCGTGAAGAAATGAAAGTCATTTCCGACGAACTTGGTGAGGGCGAAACTCCGCTTGAAGAAGCAGATGAATACAAAGCCAAAATCAACAATCTAAAATGCAGTGATGAAATCAAAACAAAACTTCTCAAAGAATGCGAGAAGTTGATAAAAATGCCATCGGGTTCACACGAGGGAACAGTTGTCAGAACATATCTTGACAAATGCCTTGAAATCCCGTTTGGCAAATATTCAAAAGACAGAATTAATCTTGAGCGTTCAAGGAAAATTCTTGATGCCGACCATTACGGTCTTGATAAGGTTAAAACAAGAATTATCGAGTCATTGGCTGTATTGAAGCGTAATCCCGAATACAACGGTCAAATCATATGTTTGTACGGCCCTCCGGGAGTCGGCAAAACAAGTATTGTCAAATCGCTTGCAAAGTCTATGAACAGAAAATATGTTCGTATCGCTCTCGGCGGTGTCCACGACGAAGCAGAAATCAGAGGTCACAGAAAAACATACATAGGCTCAATGCCGGGCAGAATTATGCAAGCCATCATCGATGCAGGTACAATGAACCCGATTGTATTGCTTGACGAAATCGACAAGGTTGGCAATGACTACAAGGGCGACCCGTCATCTGCTCTTTTGGAAGCACTTGACCCTGAGCAAAACAATTCATTCAACGACCATTACATTGATTTTCCGATTGATTTGAGCAAGGTGTTGTTCATCACAACAGCAAATGATACTTCAACCATTTCTGCTCCGCTTCACGACAGAATGGAAATAATTGAGCTTAACTCATATTCAATTGAGGAAAAATTCAATATTGCAAAACAGCATTTAGTAAAGAAAGAACTTAAAAAGCATAATTTATCGGCTCGTGAGTTCAAAATTTCCGATGATGCAATTTACAAAATCATTGAATGCTACACAAGAGAAGCAGGAGTTAGAAGCCTTGAAAAGAGCATTGCAACTCTGTGCAGAAAAGCAACGGTAGACCTTGAAAACGGCAAAAAATCGTTTAAGGTAACGGATAAAAATCTTTCCGATTATTTGGGCGTTGAAAAATATTCAAAGGATGAAATCCCTACAGAAAACCAAATCGGTGTTGTTAACGGACTTGCTTGGACGCAGGTCGGCGGAACAATGCTTCCGATTGAAATTTCGGCACTTGACGGCACAGGCAAAATCGAGCTTACAGGTAATCTCGGTGATGTTATGAAAGAAAGCGCAAAAACTGCCGTCAGCTATGTCAGAAGCAAAACCGAAGAATACGGTATTGAATCGGATTTCTACAAAACAAAGGATATTCACATCCATGCTCCCGAAGCTGCAATTCCAAAAGACGGTCCGTCCGCAGGACTTGCAATCACAACGGCTTTGGTAAGCGAACTTACAGGCGTTCCGATAAAACGCAATGTTGCTATGACGGGTGAAATTTCACTCAAAGGCAAGGCACTCCCAATCGGAGGACTTAAAGAAAAGTCTATGGCAGCATATAAGGCAGGCTGTGACACAGTTATTATTCCAAAAGATAATTTCAAGGATTTGAGCGAAATCTGCAATGAAGTAAAAACAGCGGTAAGATTTATTCCTGTTTCTTCGTTTGACGAAGTTATGACTCAGGCGCTTGAATATATGCCAAAAAAAGACAAGAAACAAAACATAATTATTAAGTCCGATGAAGCGGTTTCATCGGCAGTAACGCAGTAATATGAATTATAATAAAGCAGAATTTGAAAGAGCGTTTGGTATTTCGGGTCAGTTGCCGCCGAGCGAAGTTCCTGAAATCGCTTTTGCGGGCAGGTCAAATGTCGGCAAAAGTTCACTGCTCAATAAATTATTTAACAGAAAATCTTTGGCAAGAGTCAGCTCTGTTCCGGGCAAAACAATAACAATCAATTTTTATGATGTTGACGGATACAAATTTGTTGATTTACCCGGCTACGGATACGCAAAGCTCAGCAAATCAGAGCGTGACCGTTTCGGCGAGCTTATGGAGGGATATTTCCAAAGCGGAAGAAACCTGAAACTTGTTGTTCAGCTTGTTGACATGCGTCATAAACCGTCACAAGATGATTTTGGTATGATTGACTTTATGCAGCAGATGGACATTCCTTTTATTGTTGTTTGCACAAAGGCTGACAAACTCAAAGTCAAGGAATTTAAGAAAAGAGAACAGGAAATCAAAGAAGAACTTTCTATGGTGGATGAAAACTTAATTATTCCGTTTTCTTCACAATCGGGACTCGGTCTTGATACCGTTAAAATGTTAATTGAAAAATCACTTGGTGCGTAAGTGATTTGAGGAGGATAAAAATGAACAAAACACCATTTCTTTCATTAGAAAAAGCACAGGAAATCATCAAGGATTATCCAACACCTTTTCATATTTATGACGAAAAGGGAATCAGAGAAAATGTAAAGGCACTCAAGGAAGCGTTTTCTTGGAACGAGGGATACAAAGAGTATTTTGCAGTAAAAGCTACTCCAAACCCATTTCTTATTAAGATTTTACAGGAATACGGTTGCGGATGCGATTGCTCATCAAAAACAGAGCTTATGATGGCAAGAACTCTCGGTGCAACAGGTGACAACATCATGTTTTCATCAAACGACACACCGATTCAAGAGTTTAAGTATTGCAATGATTTAGGCGGTATCATCAACCTTGACGATATTACTCACATCGAAGCTGTTGAAAAGGCTTGTGGCAAGCTTCCGAAAAAAATGAGCTGTCGTTATAATCCGGGCGGACTTTTCAAAATCAGCAACGATATTATGGACAATCCCGGTGATGCAAAGTACGGTATGACAACCGAACAAATCTTTGAAGCATTCAAAATTATGAAAGAAAAGGGTGTTGAAGAATTCGGAATTCACGCATTCCTTGCTTCAAACACAGTTACAAACGATTACTATCCGATGCTTGCAAAGGTTCTTTTTGAACTTGCTGTTGAACTTAAAGAAAAAGTAGGCGTACACATCGGTTTCATCAACCTTTCAGGTGGTGTCGGCATCCCTTACAGACCTGACCAAGAGCCAAACGACATCAGAGTTATCGGCGAGGGCGTTCATAAAGTGTTTGACATTTGAAAATGTTATGCCTACAT
>CABQCC010000103.1 GCA_902462495.1 uncultured Eubacterium sp.
GAAAACGAAATTCAGAACCTTTCTCAACAGCTTACAGCGTGTCGAAAATACTTTTCGACCGCTCAGGCATTGCGAGTCATTTGACTGCAATGCCTTTTTACTGTTATATTTTACATAAAATCTTCAAAACTTGCGTCGCTCGGCATTCTCCAGTCACCACGAGGGGAGAGTGAAACCGAGCCGACCTTTGGTCCGTCAGGAATACAATTTCTCTTGAATTGGCTGATGAAAAATCTTCTCATAAACACATCAAGCCACTTTCTGATTGTCTTTCTGTCATAAACTCCGTCAAATGCTTTTTCTGCAAGCTTTTGCAGTTTTTCTTTTGTAAAGCCGAATCTCACGAAGTTATAAAGGAAGAAGTCGTGCAATTCGTACGGACCGATGTTGTCCTCTGTTTTTTGTGCAATCTTGCCGTCTTCATCAGGCGGAAGAAGCTCAGGCGAAACAGGGGTGTCAAGCACATCAAGCAGGATATTCTTTGTCTTTTCGTCACTTTGGCTTGCAACATATTCAACAAGGTATCTAACGAGCGTTTTTGGCACAGAAGCATTCACACCGTACATGCTCATATGGTCGCCGTTGTATGTGCACCAACCCATTGCAAGCTCCGATAAATCACCCGTGCCAACAAGCAAGCAACCCATCTTGTTTGCCATATCAAAAAGAATTTGCGTTCTTTCTCTTGCCTGTGTGTTTTCGTATGTAATGTCGTGCACATCCTCGCTGTGCTCAATGTCCTTTAAGTGCTGAATACAAGCGTCTTTTATGCTGATTTCCTTGATGGTCACGCCGAGTGACTTCATAAGTTCAATAGCGTTGTTGTATGTTCTGTCGGTTGTGCCGAAGCCAGGCATTGTGATGCCGATGATGTCTGTCATAGGCTTACCGAGCATTTTCATACTTTCAACCGCAACAAGAAGTGCAAGTGTGCTGTCAAGTCCACCGCTTATTCCGATTATACAGCCTTTTGAGTTGATGTGTTCAAGTCTTCTTGCAAGTCCGCTTGCCTGAATTGCAAAGATTTCTTCGCATCTTTCACGCACTTCATCTTTGTTGCTCGGAACAAATGGGTGAGGGTCAATATATCTGAACTTCAAATCGTTGTCCGGATTTAATTCAATTTCAGGCTCGTCATCTTCGTCATCATCACAGCCAAAGCAAAAATCACAAGTCATATCCATAGTTTCAAATTCGTCAATTGATTTGTTGCGAAAACTTGTGTCCTTAAGTCGAAGATTGTTGAGCTTTTCGCAGTCGATGTCTGCAATGGTGATTACATTTTCACGGCTGAAACGCTTGCCCTCGGCAAGTATTGCCCCGTTTTCCGCAATAATTGTTGCACCGCCGAAAACAAGGTCGGTTGTGCTTTCGTATATGCTTGCACCGGCATAAACATATCCGCAGATACATTTTGCAGATTGTGTTTCAATCAACTTTTTTCTGTATTGTGCCTTTGAAACATATTCGTCACTTGCAGAAAGATTAACTATGATGTTTGCACCCGCAACAGCAAGATCGTTTGACGGCGGATTTGTCACCCACAAATCTTCGCACAATTCAACTCCGATAGTAACCCCGTCATCAAGTTGTATGAGTTTGGATGTGGTAATATCAAATCCGTATTCTTCACCGTTAACCCATTCGCTGAATCCCTCTTCCATAGGCTCTGCAAACCATCTTTTTTCGTAAAATTCGTTGTAGTTTGGCAGATTCTTTTTTGGCACAGCCATCAAGATTTCACCTTTATAAATTACAAATGCACAGTTGTAAAGTGAGTTCTTTATAGCCCACGGAGCACCTACAACTACAACAATATTTCTGTTTTTTGTGTATTCAACAATGTCGTAAAGTGCTTCGTTTGATGCTTTGAGGAGTGATTTTGTAAAGAACAAATCTCCGCAGGAATATCCTGTTATTGAAAGTTCGGGAGTCACAAGAAGTCGCACCCCTTGCTTTTCTGCATCGTATATTGCTTTTTTTATTTCAACCTTGTTGTAGCTTGGGTTTGCCACTTTCAATTTGAGGCTTGCCGAAGCTACTCTAAACATTCCGTAATTCATTTTTTGTCCTCGATTATATCATTGTAATTTTGTACTTGAATCCCGCCTGTTCGTTCGGTTCAAGTATTGTCATTCCACGCTTTTTTTCAATCTCGTTTGTTTCGTCGGAGCAGTTGGAAATTCCTGTCCACGGCTCAAGCGCAACAAAGTCGGCATTGCCGCACGCAGACCAAATAAGCAGGTTTGCCATATCTTGATATTCAATTTTTACACCCTTGCCATTCGGTCCGATAAGTGTTGCCGATTTTGGCGCAATGCCGTCAAATATCATAGCGTCTTTTTCTTCAAACAAGTCGTGACGCATTGCAATTTCTGATTTGCCGTCAAAATCATCAAATCTGTTCTCAATGTTTATCAATCCGCTGTGATGGTCGGGACGGAGATAACCGCCCTCAAGCGCTTTGTCAAATTTAACCTTGTAATCTTCAAACTTTTCGTTTTTGTCAAGCGGACAGTTGAATGCAGGGTGACCGCCGATAACAAACGGCATCTTTTTCTCGCCTGTGTTTTTAACAAGATATTCAACGCTTACGGTTGAACCTACAAGCGTGTACTTTATTTCAAGTTCGTAGTCAAACGGAAAAGCCATTCTTGTTGCATCATTTGATTTTTGAATGAATGCAATTGAATTTTTGCTTTGCTCTTTGAGTTCAAACGGATTTATTCTTGCAACGCCGTGGCGCTTCATAACACATTTTTCGCCAAATGCCGTGCCCTCGTTGTTCGGCAACATTCCGACAATAGGGAAGCATATCGGTGCCTGACCGCTCCAATGTTCTTCGTCGCCCTGCCAAAGATATTCCGTTGAGTTTTTGAGCAGAGAAGTGAGCATTGCTCCGTCTTGCAAAACGCAAACCTCGGCTTCATTGCTTGTGATTTTGTATTTCATAATTTCACCTTAATTTCAGTAATATATACATATTTTAATTATAACTTAAAATAATCTATAATGCAATATTGAAAATGCACGCAATATGATATACAATACAGTTAAAGATTTATGTGATGTTAGGAGTTAAATATGGATTTATATTCATTTATTCACGAGGCAATATTTGAAGAAAAAGACAAATATACCCGTCTTTATGAACTTATATGGTCGGAATTTGAACAAGACGGCTTTGTAATTACCGATGAGCCGGGGCACGAGATTGACGATATTTTCAAGGCAACGGCTATTCAAAATCTTATCGGCGAGTTTGAATATCGTCTTTATGATGAAGTCAACGAAACCGGCTTTGAGGATGTTGTTGATTATCTTGCACAAATCGGCGTTTCCAAGGAAGAAATTGTTGCTTATTGCGAAGAAGATGAAAACATCGACACCTTTGATGATGACGAGGATTTGAAAATCAAAAACGGTCTTGATTATGCCACCGAGATTGTTGCGGACAAGTTGGTTGAATGTTTCTCACCTGACGATTTGTTCGATTACTTCTTCACGGCAACCTATGATTTCGTGCAGGATTTCACTTTTGATTTTGAGGATGTGGACGAATTTATGGCGTTCGTCGATTCAAACAGCGAAAGATTGGACGGTTACAAAGAAGAATATCCGTCCGTTATGTCTTGGATGGAATCGGGTATGATAGTATAAATAATGTGCTTTATAGAGGCGATTGTTCGCCTCTTTTTTATGCCCAAAATAAATGTGATGCAAAAACCTCATTTTGTGCATACTATGTAATATATGTATACACTTGTAAACGAGGTGATTTCGTGAAATGTGAAATTAAGGTAGGCTCTGTAACCAACGCACAGCGAGGTTCAAAATTGCTTCGGCGTTACGGAATCAAGCCTACCGTGTCAAGAATAGAAAATCCTGCTGTCGGTGACGGTTGCGGTTTTGTTATCGGAGTTGATTATGCGGATTGCGACACGGCAAAGAGATTGCTTGCTCAAAACGGAATAAGAATACTCGGGGTGAGGGAATTGTGATTTATTTTGACAATGCCGCCACAACTTATCCAAAACCCGCTTCGGTTCTTGCGTCAGCCGTTTTTGCGTTAAAAAAGTATTCATTCAACAGCGGCAGAGGCGGATATAAGGAGAGTATCCGTGCAGGCGAGATGATTTATTCCGTTCGTGAAAAGGTCGCCGATATGTTTGGCTTTGAGGCGCAAAATGTGGCTTTTACAAAAAACTGCACCGAGGCTCTTAATATGGCAATCAAGGGTAGCGTCAAGCAGGGTGACCATATCATCATTTCGTCACTTGAGCATAATTCCGTAAGTCGTGTTGTCGAAAAATTGCTTGATGACGGTATGATTGAATATGATATTGCACGTTATTCGTTTGATGATGACGAAACGGTCAAAAATTTTGAAAATCTCATCAAACCTAACACAACCGTTGTTGTTTGTATGCACTCAAGCAACGCTTTCGGCGTGACATTTCCTGTTGCAAAAATCGGCAAAATGTGCAAATCTCACGGCGTAAGGTTTATTGTTGACGGAGCACAAGGCGCAGGAGTTGCGGATATAAATGCAAAAAGAGATAATATCGACATTCTATGTGCTCCGGGGCATAAGTGCCTTTTCGGTGCAATGGGCACGGGATTCATTGCCGTAAAAGACGGTGTTCAACTTTCAACTGTCGAGGAGGGTGGCACGGGCAGTAATTCTATGTCGCTCAAACAACCTGAATTTTTGCCCGATAGGCTTGAAGCAGGGACACTTAACAATTCGGGTATTATTTCCCTTGGCAAGGGCATAGATTATATAAATACCTACGGCACGGATGCGATTTATTCTCACGAGTTGTCGCTTGCTTGCCGTACCTACACCGCACTTGACGGCATTGACGGAGTGAAACTCTATACTCCGTTTCCCGAAAAGAACAAAACTATGCCGATTTTATCTTTTAATTTTGCGGATTATTCAAGCGAAAAAACCGCTTCAATCCTTGCAAAAAACAATATTTGCACAAGGGCGGGCTTTCATTGCACACCGCTTGCACACAAGCATTTCGGAACTGCCGACCGTGGTACGGTTCGTGTGAGCTTTGGTGCATTTAACACGGTTTATGATTGTGACGCACTTGTTAATGTTGTAAAAAAGTTGTGAATTTAGACTTAAATCTACTTTATTTATCGTGTGATGTGTGGTATTATATATGTAACTTAATTTATAGGAATGAAAAAAATGCCACTGTTTGATTTAACTATTCAATTTAGATTTAGATATTTTAAAAATCTCGGCAATTCAATTATAGATTTCTTTTCTCAAATCAAGGGGCTTTTCCGCACCTTTGGCATAATTGATATTGTCGATATACTTTTTGTTGCCATTGTCATTTACCTTGTTGTCAGAGTTCTGAGAGAAACAAGGGCAATGCAACAATCTTGCCG
>CABQCC010000104.1 GCA_902462495.1 uncultured Eubacterium sp.
ATAAATGGCCCGGTAGTTCAGTTGGTTAGAACGCCAGCCTGTCACGCTGGAGGTCGACGGTTCGAGCCCGTTCCGGGTCGCCATTTATATGCTTCTGTAGCTCAGTCGGTAGAGCAGAGGACTGAAAATCCTCGTGTCGATGGTTCGATTCCGTCCGGAAGCACCAATTTGCGGATTTAGCTCATCCGGTAGAGCGTCACCTTGCCAAGGTGAAGGTAGCGAGTTCGAGTCTCGTAATCCGCTCCACATAATAGAAAACACGCAATGTGTTTTCTATTACTTTTATGGCACCATAGCCAAGAGGTAAGGCAGAGGTCTGCAACACCTTTATCCCCAGTTCAAGTCTGGGTGGTGCCTCCATAAAACCCGAGTCTTACGATTCGGGTTTTTATTTTTGCAAAGGAATGATTATTATGGATTTTAACGAAGTCATCAAATCAAGAAGAAGCATCAGAAAATACAGCGCTGAAAAATCTGTAACAGCCGAACAAATTGAAGAACTTATTAAATCAGCAATTTATGCGCCATCTTGGAAAAACTCACAAACAGCAAGATATTATTGTGCAGTTGAACAAGACGCAATCGAAAAGGTTAGAAATTGCTTGCCTGAATTTAATCAGAAGAATTCTGAATACTCCGCTTTGATTGTTACAACATTTGTACATAACCGTTCCGGCTTCAAACCTGACGGCGAAGCACAAAACGAATGTGGCAACGGATGGGGATATTACGATTTAGGTCTTGCAAACGAAAACCTTTTGCTAAAGGCAACAGAAATGGGTTTAGGAACGCTTGTAATGGGCATCAGAGACGGTAAAATGCTCAAGTCAACTCTCAACATTCCAAACGAAGAAACCGTCGTTGCAGTGATTGCTGTCGGCTATCCTAATATTGAGCCTGAAATGCCAAAACGCAAAGAACCAAGTGACATTATCAATTGGATAAAATAAAAAAGGGGAATTAACCCCTTTTTATTTTTGAACATATACAGTTTGAGTCGGAAAAGCAAAATCCGTATCATTGTTTTCAACAATCTGTTTAATGGCGAGATTAAGCTCATTTTCGATTTTTAGGTACTCATCCATATCGGATGTTTCTGTGTAGCAAACAACCTCAAAATTGAGGGCGCTGTCGCCAAATTCTCTGAAGTGGATTCGACAAGGTTCGGGAAGAATATCTTTGTTTTGAACAATATAAGTTTTTATCTCGTTTCGTATCTTTTCAATGGTTTCATTTGAAGTTGAATAAACAAGGCCGAATGTCATCTTAATTCGTCTTTTGTCCATCATTGAAATATTTGTAACAGCTTCTTTTGTCAAAGTTGAATTAGGAACGGTTATAACACTGTCGTCAAGTGTGCGAATTTTTGTGCTTCTCATCGTAACTTCTTCAACAAAGCCTTTAACGGTCGCAGATTCGATTAAATCACCGACCTTAAACGGCTTATCAAAAATAATTATAAAACCGCTTATAAGGTTTCCTACGGCGTCCTGTGCAGCCAAAGAAACAGCCAAGCCTCCAACACCCAAGCCTGTGAGCAATCCGTTTACATTATAGCCAAGCTCACTGATAATCATTACAACGCCGAATGCAATAACAACAATTTTCAAGATGTTTGCCAAGAAACGCAAGGCGGTGGTATTCATTGTGTCGTCTGCATTCTCACCGAAGTGTATATGAATGAACAAATTGTTGGACAAATAATTAATTATGCCCCAACATATAATTAGTATAATTAAAATTTTGAACACTTTTGTAACGCCAGGCTTGTTATAATTAATTGCAAATGCAATGTACAAGCCAACTGTTCCGATGAGATAGGCAAGGGGTTTTTGCAGAGAATTGACAAGAGAATCCGTCTTTTCTTTGTTGTTCCTTAAAAACAACTTTCCAAAAACATTAATAAGCGCATTTGAAATCTTATATCTGAATATAAACAATATCAAAAACACAGCAACGCCTATAACCAAATCGACCAGTTTATCTGTATCAGAAACAAATGTTGTTAAACTTTCAATAAATTTATTCATCTTATTTTCCTTTCAATTGATTTCTATATTTATTTTATATCATTTTTTTACATAATTCAATCATATTCTATTAACAAACCTACAATATAGAGTGTATATTTGTTAAATTTATTACTAATGTTTACAATTTATTCACAAAATTTGCCTATAAAATTAAAAATAGTTATTGAATTTTAATATAAATAATGTTATACTACATTCATACTTATAAGGAGGGGACTGCTTTGAGTAAAGAATCCAAAATCGCAAAAAAAGAGCAAAAGGCAGCAAAGAAAGCCGCCAAAGCCGAAAAAAAGCAGGCTAGCCAATATGCAAAACTTGTTAAAAGTATCGACAAGAAAAATGCAAAGGCTGAAAAGAAAGCTAACAAAAAGGGTAAACCGTTTACACCTGCACCAATTCCTACACAGGAAGAGGCATTTGCCGGTGTGCAAGGAAGCAAAGGCAAGAAAATATTTAAGCTTATCATTTTAATTCTTTTAATTTGGTTGGTTATTTATTTCTTGGTAATGTGGTTTAGCTTTGTAGCACCAATCAAGAGCAATGAGGCAGAGGAAGGTAACGGTACATCTTCATCTCAGGAATATGAGAGATATGTCAATGAGCATGAGATTACCACAACAAAGAGCTACAGTGTATCTGAAGCAAAGGCTCTTTTGAAGCAAGTTATCCACGACAACTGGAGAACTCTTTCATACTCAAGTGATCCTTCATCTGCTGCAATTAACTACACATCAAACATTGTGACAGTTAACAATGCAGATTGCTATGAATTTAAGGCAAGCGGAAAAACATACGCAGTTGCAATTAATCTTTCAGCTGTTTATGTTGTTGAGAACGGTGAATATACACCAATCACATTCCACGGCACAGCTTTACTTTCATAATTGTAATTGAATACATAAATAATACCGTCGATTTTCGGCGGTATTTTTATTTTAAATAAAGAAAAGGAGTCGAAAAAACGACTCCTTAATTTTTTACTATTTAGTTTTTAAGAGAATGAAGCGGAGCAGGGATTTTACCGCCACGAGAAATGAATTTTGTAGGAGAATTGGTGTTAACTTTCATAACAGGTCCCGAACCGAGCAAGCCGCCGAATTCAAGCACATCTCCGTCTTTCTTGCCAACGGCAGGAATAACTCTGACGGCAGTTGTTTTTCCGTTAACCATACCGATAGCAGCCTCGTCGGCAATAATACCGCTGATGACTTCAGGAGTAGTGTCACCCGGAATAACAATCATATCAAGACCAACGGAGCAAACTGCTGTCATAGCTTCAAGCTTTTCAATGCAGAGAGCACCTGATTTAGCAGCAGCAATCATTCCTGCATCTTCAGAAACAGGGATAAATGCACCCGAAAGACCGCCAACACTTGAAGAAGCCATAACACCGCCTTTTTTAACAGCATCATTAAGCATAGCAAGACAAGCTGTTGTGCCTGCGGCACCGCATTGTTCAAGACCGATTTCTTCCAAAATATGAGCAACCGAGTCGCCGACAGCCGGGGTAGGAGCAAGTGAAAGGTCAACAATTCCAAAAGGAACGCCCAATCTTTCGCTTGCAAGAGTACCGACAAGCTGACCCATTCTTGTAACCTTAAATGCGGTTTTCTTGATGAGTTCTGCGATTTCGTTAATTGAATAATCAGGGTGTTTGGCAACTGCCGCTCTTACAACGCCGGGACCCGAAACGCCGACATTAATAACACAATCAGGCTCTGAAACACCGTGAAAAGCGCCTGCCATAAACGGATTGTCCTCAGGAGCATTGCAGAAAACAACAAGCTTTCCGGCGCCGATGCAATCATTATCCTTTGTAAGTTCGGCAGCTTCTTTAACCTTTTGACCCATAAGGCGAACAGCATCCATATTGATACCTGCCTTAGTCGAACCGATATTTACCGATGAACAGATATGCTCGGTTTGTGCAAGTGCCTGCGGAATAGACTCTATAAGTTCTCTGTCACCGGCTGCAAAGCCTTTTTGCACCAAAGCAGAGTATCCTCCTATAAAGTTGACTCCGATTGTTCTTGCGGCTTTTTCAAGGGTGAGTGCATACTTAACAGGGTCACCTCCGCTGATTCCCGCAAGAATAGAAATAGGAGTAACGCTGACTCTCTTGTTAATAATAGGAATACCGTATTCCTTTTCAATATCTTCGCCTGTTTTAACAAGATTTTCTGCTTTTTTGCAAATCTTGTCGTATACCTTTTGGCAAGACTTTTCTATATCGCTGTCACCGCAATCCAATAGGGAAATGCCCATTGTTGTGGTTCTGATGTCAAGACATTCGTCTTGAATCATTCTAATTGTTTCAAGTATGTCGTATGTATTAATCAAAACGATGTCCTCCGATTATATTCTGTGCATTGAATTAAAGATGTCCTCGTGCATTGCATGAATAGACAATCCGTTATCTTCACCGTACTTTGCAAGTTTTTCTGCAAAAACAGGGAAGTCAACATTTGCTTTTGATGCGTCTGCCATCATCATCATACAAAACATATCCTGCAAAATTGACTGAGAAACCTCTGTTACATTTACATTACATTCCTTACAAATACCCGATACGGAAGCGAGAATACCCACCATATCTTTACCTACAACTGTAATAACACATCTCATAATATGTCCTCCGAAAAATTATATTTTTTTACCACGATATGAAGAAAGATTTGAACGAGCTTTTACGCCGTTTGCAACCTTAACTGCCGATACCTTGTAATAATATTTTTTACCTTTTTTGAGTTTTTTGTTTTTAAAACTTGTTTTCTTTGTGCTGCCTATATAGCTGTATGCACCATTTTTACTTGTTGCTCTGTAAATATAGTATACGGAAGCACCGCCGACTTTTTTCCACGACACAGTAACGGTTGTGCCTTTTTTCTTTATCGGATTAAGTTTAGGAGTGCCGTAATTTGCAAACTGCACATCTTTCTTTTCACCCTTGCTGTAACCGTATCTTGCAGAAGAATTCTTGTAATTGTTATAATATACATTTCCTACCGCTTCTTTTTCAAAATAAACAGCATATTTTCCGTGACCGTCAAATATATTCGACGAAATTGTATTTACGCTTGCACTGGAATTAATATGAATTGCATCTGTACCCGATGAAACAATATTGTTAAGTTGGATAGCTGTACCGCTGCATTTACCGATTAAAATTCCGTTCTTTTCCGAATTTGAAATAGTGTTGGAACGAACAAACGCAAACGCAGTTAAGGAACTCTTGCCGCCGCTATGTGCCGACTTTCTCAACTCGGGGTTGGGAAAAAT
>CABQCC010000105.1 GCA_902462495.1 uncultured Eubacterium sp.
AAACCAGTCGCCGCCTGCCATACCGTTGTCGTAGCCGTCGCCTGATGTGGTGATGTTGATTTTCACAATTTCCTCCTTTCGTTCATTGAAGCGGACAAATCGAGCGACAGTTTTGTATTCTGAGAATTGTTTACATACTGACCGTTTGTTATGCAGTCAAAGTTAGAATACGAATTTTTTGTTTTTTGACCGACAATGTAGCCGTCGGAAATTATCTTTTTACATTCTTCCTTAATAACAATAACAGCAAGTGACAAATCACCGTATAATTCAATTTTTCCGCCGTTATCATCAGTTGAACTCTTTGCTTTGACATACAAACTGCCTTTGCTGATTTTTGCAATACAACTGCATTTTTCGTCAATACCCGATATTTCAACTATTTTGGAGGCTTCGAAAGTAAAGTTAGCTTTGTCAATCTTGTTTTCGTTATTTGTGTACAAAACCGAAAGCGAAACATTCGATCTAATCAAAGCCTTATCCTTAATAGTCTTAATATCCGTTGAAGTTGCATACAGTTCAAAACTGACAACTCTGTTTATTCCGTTTGAATTTGCAGGCAAAGTAAATGATTCTTCAACATCAATTTTGGATATAACCGCATTCTCAACATAAGCAATTTTTTCTTCAGATTTTCTTAGTTTTGATTTTTCACACTTACAGACACAAGGGCAACTCTTTTTGTCAAAAACACTAACATTAAGAGCAAAAGAAGTGTGAACATCAATTCGTCTTTGGTTAATTATCCTAAAATTACAGTATTTATTGCATACGGAAGCAATGCCAAAAGCATATTCAGACACGCTGTCAATCGCAACACTTTCGTTGAAGTCCTCAACAAAATCTGTATACAAAAGTTCATTTTGCTCATTATAATAGGTCAAACAAATTTCTGTCTTACCGATTATGTAAACGGTCGAATCCTTTATATCGCAAGAGGTCACATAACTGTGTGCGGTGCACTTCACCACCTTAAAAATATCATCAAGATAGGCTTCGGGTGTTTCCTGATAATTCTTGTCTATGTTTATAGCTTTACAAAATACTAATTCATTCTTTTCAAGGCAAGAATATTCTTTTTCGAGTTCCATAATTTTGCTCCTTTCTATTTCAATTAAGACTATGCGAAAGAAACAAAAAATATCACAGCTTGGCAAAAATAAAACACCGAGAATGAAAAAACATTCTCGATGCAGTTAAAACATATTAAATTATGCGTTTTTGATGTCCTTTGGATGAAGAACCGTCGGCTTTCTTGATTTGTTTGTAAGAAGAAGCGGCTGAGTTGAATTGCGAACCGAATCCTCAGTTACAACGATTTTTTCAATAGAACAATCAGACGGAACGCTGAACATCAAATCACCCAACACACTCTCAAACACCGAGCGAAGTCCTCTTGCGCCTGTTTTTCTTTCAAGTGTAATGTCAGCCATGGCTTCAAGAGCACCGGGTTCAAATTCAAGTTCAACATTGTCCATTTCAAACAACTTGGTGTACTGCTTAACGATTGAATTCTTTGGTTCTGTCATAATCTTAACAAGAGCTTCCTTGTCGAGTTCATCGAGAACCGTAAGAACAGGAATTCTGCCGATAAGTTCAGGAATTAAGCCATATTTAACCAAATCGTGCTGATTGATACTTCTAAGGACTTCTTCTTTATTGTCAACATTCTTTGAAAGTTCAGAGCCAAAGCCGAGCGAACCTTTACCCAAACGCTTTTCAACAATTTTGTCTATACCGTCAAATGCACCGCCACAGATGAACAAGATATTTGTTGTGTCAATCTGTATAAATTCTTGTTGCGGATGTTTTCTTCCGCCTCCCGGAGGAACATTTGAAACTGTACCCTCAAGGATTTTAAGAAGTGCCTGTTGAACGCCCTCACCGCTTACATCACGGGTGATAGAACGATTTTCGCTCTTTCGAGAAATCTTGTCAATTTCGTCAACATAAATGATGCCACGCTGTGCTTTTTCAATATCAAAATCAGCAGCCTGAATCAAGCGGAGCAAAATATTTTCAACATCCTCGCCAACATAACCTGCTTCGGTAAGTGTGGTTGCATCTGCGATAGCAAACGGCACATCAAGGATTTTTGCCAAAGTCTGTGCAAGCATTGTTTTGCCGACACCTGTCGGACCAAGAAGCAAAATATTGCTTTTTTGCAAATCAACATCAGAACCGTTATCATAATAGATTCTCTTATAATGATTATAAACTGCAACAGAAAGATTTTTCTTTGCTTCGTCCTGCCCCACAACATACTCATCAAGTTTTGCCTTGATTTCCATAGGTTTCGGAATAACCATTTCTGAAAACTTCTTATCATATTTTGGTGCAGGCGTGCTCTGACGAATCAAATCCTCGCACAAAGCAACACATTCATCACAAATGAATACACCCGGACCTTCGATAAGACGGTTAACCATAGATTCGCTCTTGCCACAGAAAGAACATCTGGCTACATTTACATTAGTCTCGTCTTTTGCCAAAACCGATACTCCTTATCTTTTCTCGATTACTTTATCAACAAGACCGTATTCCATAGCCTCGTTTGCAGACATCCAATTGTCTCTGTCTGTATCCTTAACAAGTGTTTCGTAATCCTTGCCACAGTTTTCAGCAAGAATTCTGTTAAGCTTTTCTTTAGTCTTTAAAAGATTTTTAGCAGCAATTTCAACATCTGTTGCCTGACCTGTAATTCCGTTACCGCCAACAAGAGGTTGGTGGATAAGGATTTCGCTGTTTGGCAACGCAATTCTCTTGCCCTTTGCACCGCTGCTCAAAAGGAAAGCGCCCATACTTGCAGCCATACCGACACAAATTGTTGAAACATCACACTTGATGTAGTTCATTGTGTCATAAATAGCAAGACCTGCGGTAACAGAGCCGCCCGGAGAATTGATGTACAAAGAAATATCCTTTGTGCTGTCCTGACTTTCCAAGAACAACAACTGTGCAACAACGAGCGACGCTGTTTGATCGGTTACTTCATCAGACAGAACAATAATTCTGTCTGACAAAAGTCTTGAAAAAATGTCTACGCTACGCTCGCCTGAGCTTGATTGTTCAATTACATAAGGCATTGATGCCATACTTATCACTATCCTTTAATTAGAATGGTTAATTACTCTTTAACAGCGTTGTCAACAATGAAGTCAACAGCCTTGCGAGTAGTAATATCAGCAGAAAGTTGCTCTGCAGGAACAGCAGCCTTAATCTTGTCAGCTTCCATATTGTACTGTTCTGCAAGCTTGTTGATTTCTGCTTCGATTTCTTCTTCAGAAGCCTCAATGTTTTCAGCCTTTACGATAGCGTCAAGAGCAAGCTTTGACTTAACTTGTTGCTTTGCGCCCTCCATAAATTGTTCCTTGAACTGATCCATTGTTTGACCGAGATACTGAAGATATGTATTGAGGTCAAGACCCTGCATTTGAAGTCTGTATGCATAATCCTGTACCATTTCGTCACACTTTTGAGTGAACATACATTCAGGAATTTCAACTTCCATATTTTCGCAAACTTGCTCAAGAATTTGATTTTCAAAATCAATCTTTGCATTTTCTGCTTTTCTGTCAGCGATTTGCTTCTTCAAATCTTCTTTAAGTTCATCAAGAGTATCAAACTCTGATACATCCTTTGCGAATTCATCGTCAAGTTCAGGAAGTTCCTTTGCCTTAATTTCGTTAATCTTACACTTGAAAACAGCGTCCTTGCCTGCAAGTGAAGGCTCATACTGCTCAGGGAATGTAACATTTACATCAAATTCCTCGCCTGCCTTATGACCTGCAACCTGCTCTTCAAAACCAGGAATAAAGCTGTTTGAACCAAGTTCAAGAGGATAATTCTCGCCCTTGCCGCCGTCAAAAGCAACATCATCAACAAAGCCTTCAAAATTAATGTCGCAAGTATCGCCCATTGCAGACTCTCTGTCCTCAACAGTTACAAGACGAGAGTTTCTCTCCTGCATATTCTTGAGTTCTGTTTCAACATCTTCATCAGTTGCGTCTGTATCGAGCATCTTGCCCTTAATGCCCTTGTATTCGCCAAGCTTCACTTCAGGATATGTAGTAACCTTCATTGTGATTACAACGCCCTCTGCCTTGCTCATTACAGGGAAATCAACATCAGATGGCTGGTCAATAACATTAAGACCTGCTTCTTCAAATGCAGCACCTACTGCTTCAGGATAAACGATTTCAAGAGCTTCTTCATAGAAAGCACCTTCGCCGTATACCTTTTCAATCATACCCTGAGTAGCCTTACCCTTACGGAAGCCGGGAATTTGGATTGATTTTCTTTGCTTCAAATAAGCCTTTTTGCATGCTTCTGTAAATGTTTCTGCATCTACAGTAATTTCAAGTTCATAAACATTTGTCTCTACTTTATTAGATGACTTAAGTGCCATAATAATGACCCTCCTTAATTAAATTACAATTTGATACCGTAGCATTATACCACATAAACAAACATATTTCAATATATTTATTAAATAAATTATTATATATAATATTAACGAATCAGCTTTGGTGTAAAGTCTAATCTGTCACAAGAAATAAGTCTGAACTCAATTCCGTCAACCGTGTCGTCAATCGCCATTTTAGCCGCTATACCGTGAAGATGCCCATAATAGCATTTTTTTATACCATATTGCTTGAGTAAATCTAAAATTTCATCACATTTGGTGTCGGTTGTAATCGGCGGATAATGAAGAAAAACGATTTTTTCCTCACATTCTGCGCTGTCGAGCGACATTTTCAGTCTGCCCACTTCCCTGTTCAGCACCTTTTCATCGTGTTCATCGTTTATATCGAAAAGCCAGCCTCTGCTTCCGCAAATAGAAATATTTTCAACCGAATACGAATTATTAGAAAGGATTTTTATTGTATCAAAACCGTGTTGTTCGATAAATTCATTCATTTTCTTGGCAGTATTCCACCAATAATCGTGATTTCCTTTTAGAATAATCTTTTTACCTTTTAGGTTATTGATAAACTCAAAATCAGCAACAAGCCGGTCAAAATCCATTGCCCAGCTAATATCTCCTGCGATGACAACCGTGTCGTCATCGGTCACTAATTTGTTCCAATTTTTTTCAATTCTGCCAACATAATCATTCCAACCCGGAAACGAATCCATCGGCTTGTCTGTGCCAAAAGACAAATGAGTATCGGCAATCGCAAAAATTGACATAAAATCTCCTTGAATAAAAGCGAAAATAAACCAAATAATAAATTTGAAGGGAGTAAAATGCCAAACAACACCAAAAACAATGTCGCA
>CABQCC010000106.1 GCA_902462495.1 uncultured Eubacterium sp.
TAAGTTCACCCTCGGTGCTGTAACCGCTTGCAAGTCCCGATTGTGCGGTTTCAAGCACAAGACCTGTTACGGCATAGCAGACGCAAACTGGGGCAGAATTCTCTGTGCCCTCGGCTACAGCGGAACAAATATCGATGTCAACAAAATCGATGTAAAATTCCGTTCTGACGGTGGCGAAATCGAAGTTTGCAAAAACGGAGCCGGAATTGAATTTTCCGAAGAACTTGCAAAAAAGATTTTGGTCTGTGACGAGGTTTATATCCTTGTTGACCTCAAATCGGGCGATTGCTCCGCCACGGCTTACGGTTGTGATTTGACATATGATTATGTCAAAATAAACGGCGATTACAGAACTTGATTGTCTGCAAAGTTTAATTTGTCAGGAGATAAAAAATGGAAATATCAAACATAACAAATTCAAACCGTTCCGAAATTCTTGTTCAGGCTTTGCCATACATCCAAAAATATCAAAACAAAACCGTTGTCATAAAATACGGCGGCAACGCTATGATAAACGAAGAACTCCGTGACGCCGTGATGACCGATATTGTTCTTCTCCGTTCGGTCGGAGTGAATGTTGTTCTTGTTCACGGCGGAGGACCCGAAATTTCCGATATGCTCAATCGTGTCGGCAAAGAAAGCCGATTTGTTGACGGCTTGCGCTACACCGATGAGGAAACAATCGACATTGTTCAAATGGTATTGGCAGGCAAGGTGAACAAGCATTTGGTTCAACTGATTTCAAAACACGGCGGCAAAGCGATTGGACTCTGCGGAATTGACGGCGATATGATAAAAGCACGCAAATACACAAAATCGGACATTGGATTTGTGGGCGAAATAACCGACATCAACACAGATGTAATAAATTACAATATGGAAAACGAATACATCCCTGTAATTTCATCAATTGCAACAGGAGAAAACGGCGAAGTTTTCAACATAAACGCCGACACAGCTGCCGCTTCTTTGGCATCGGCACTCCACGCCGAAAAACTGTTGCTTATGACCGACATCAGCGGACTTTTAATGAACAAAGATGACGACTCAACACTTATTCACGATGTTCAGGTTTCTGAAATTCCTTCTCTGAAATCTCAAGGCATAATCTCGGGCGGAATGATTCCCAAAATCGACTGTTGTGTTGAGGCAGTCCGTCGGGGTGTTCTTCAAACCAACATCATTGACGGGCGTATTCCTCACTCAATTCTTATGGAATTGTTCACAGACGAGGGTTTCGGCACAATGTTCCACGCTTGATTTGTGCATAACTTGAACACATCACTCAACAAACTAAATTCAGGGACAGAAAAAATGGAATTTAACGAAATAAAAAGCACCGCAGACCAATACTTGATGCCGACATATAATCATTTTCCTATTGCTCTCACAGGAGGCAAAAACGCAACGCTGACCTCCTCTGACGGAAAAGAAGTGATTGATTTTACATCAGGCATCGGCGTAAACATTTTCGGTGTAAATGACGAAGGATGGAAAAATGCTGTTACGGAGCAATTGAACAAAATCCAGCACACCTCCAACCTCTACTATAACGAAACGGTTGCACTCGCAGGAAAGCTTTTGTGCGAAAAAAGCGGATTTGACAAGGTGCTTTTTTGCAATTCGGGAGCAGAAGCAAACGAGTGCGCCATAAAGCTTGCAAGGAAGTACAGCTTTGACAAATACGGTGAAAACCGCAACACTGTCATATCGCTTGTAAACTCCTTTCACGGCAGAACAATGGCAACAATAACCGCTACGGGACAGGAGCATTATCACAAATATTTTATGCCGTTCATGGACGGATTCAAATATGCACAAGCAGGCGACAAAAAGGCTTTTTCGGAGCTTTTGGACGGAAGCGTTTGTGCGGTGATTTTGGAAGTGATACAAGGCGAGGGCGGAGTTATAATCACGCCTTTGGACTACATCAAACACATTCGTGAGCAATGCGACAAAAACGATATAATTTTAATATTTGACGAGGTTCAAACAGGTGTTGGCAGAACGGGCAAGCTGTACGCTTGGGAAAATATCGGAATAAAGCCCGATGTGTTGACAACGGCAAAAGGGCTCGGCGGCGGACTTCCTGTCGGTGCGTGCCTTGCAACCGAAAAATTCGGCAACACATTGACCGCAGGAACTCACGGCACAACTTTTGGCGGAAATCCTGTGGTTTTGGCAGGAGCAATTGAAATCTTAAATCGTCTTGACGGCAACTTTTTGAACTCGGTATGTAAAAAAGGCGAATACATAAAAAGCAAGGTAGCAAATTTTAACGATGTTGCCGAAGTTCGTGGAATGGGTCTTATGATAGGAATTGACCTGGAAAGCAAAAAAGCAAGCGAAATTGCATCAAAATGCGTAGAAAACGGACTTCTTATTTTAACGGCAAAACAATCCTTGCGTATGCTTCCGCCACTCAGCGTGACATACGAAGAAATAGACAAGGGACTTGAAATTCTTAAAAAGACTCTTGCCGAATAAAAACTATCCTCTGCTCGGCTATAAGCAGAAAAACTTTATACTTTGTAGTCAGAAAGGCAAACAAAAATGAATCATTTATTAAGTCTTTTATCAATCACTCCCGATGAAATATCGGAGCTTTTAAACCTTGCCGACCAACTTAAATACGAAAACAAGCACGGCATTTCTCACAAAAGGCTCGAGGGTCAAACCCTCGGTATGATATTCCAAAAATCTTCGACAAGAACAAGGGTTTCGTTTGAAACAGGAATGTATCAGCTCGGAGGTCAGGCACTTTTTCTTTCAAACCGTGACTTGCAAATCGGTCGTGGCGAACCGATACAGGACACAGCAAGAGTGCTCTCTCGCTACATTGACGGCATTATGATAAGAACCTTTGAGCAATCCGAGGTTGAAGCGCTTGCGGAATACGGCTCAATACCAATCATCAACGGACTCACCGATTTTTGTCACCCTTGTCAAGTGCTTGCAGACCTTATGACCGTGCGTGAGCACAAAGGACACCTTGACGGACTGAAAATGTGCTACATCGGAGACGGCAACAATATGGCAAACTCCCTTATCGTGGGCGGACTCAAAACAGGTATGCAGGTTTCGGTTGCCTGCCCTGACGGTTACAAACCCGACAGCAAGGTGCTCGACTTTGCACAAAATCACAGCGGATTTTCTATGTTCACAGAACCTATGGAGGCTGCAAGCGGTGCGGATGTTATTTTCACGGATGTTTGGGCATCAATGGGTCAAGAGGGCGAAGCAGAACAGCGTAAAGCCGTGTTTGGCGGAAAATACCAAATCAACAAAGAATTGCTTTCAGCGGCAAACAGCGGTTGTATGGTTCAACATTGCCTGCCTGCTCACCGTGGCGAAGAAATCACGGCAGAAGTGTTTGAGGCACACGCCGACGAAATCTTTGACGAGGCAGAAAACCGTCTGCACGCTCAAAAAGCAGTAATGGTTGCTCTTATGGAAAAATAATCAATCAACAATAAACAAAGCGGAATTACATTGAATTCTCGGCAATTCTCGCTCCGTGTCCTTTACAATTTTTGCGTGCCGTGTTATATTGGCGTTGAAAGGAGAGGTGGATATGGAGCAAGAAAAAATCGGTAAATTCATTGCAGAAAATCGAAAAGCAAAAGGCTTGACGCAGATTGAATTTGCAGAGAAATTAGGAGTTTCAAACAAATCCGTATCCCGTTGGGAAACAGGCAAAAATATGCCTGATGTATCCTTGTTTCTTCCGTTGTGCGAACTGCTGGATATTTCAGTCAACGAACTGATTATAGGCGAACGCATCACCACGGAAGAAAGCAAAAAGGCGGACGAAATCATCGTTGAAACAATAAAAACTTCTAACAAAAAACTTCGCACATTGCATATATTGCTATATGCGGTTGTTGTTTTGATAAACGCAGTTTTCACCATTGGCGTACCGCTGACCGCAACTCCGTCTGACGCAATGGCAGTTCCTCTTATGGCAATAATCGGCGGTGCACTTTCTGCCCTGCTGTTGTCATTCCTGAACATCAAGCCTGTTTGGAAGTTTATTTTCATCCCTATTTCGGCAATAGAATTGCTTGTCGGCAGCGCAATCTATTGTTCAGATATATTTGACTACGGCTTGCAATACGCAACTATCATAGCGTTTATTGAATTAGCAATATTCCTGCTGGCAATGGGCATTGAAAAAATTATAAAAACAATCAAAAAAGCAAAAAATAAATAAGGCAATCCAACGGGTTGCCTTATTTTACTGTAAAAATCAACTAACTTCTTTCAGTTGATTGTATATTTCTTCATCAATAATACAAATTCCGCTATACGGCTGTTCAACATAGAATTTGCCTTTATCCTTATACACAAAAACGGTAGTTTTTTCTGTTTGCGAATTAATTTCAACCCTCATATAATCCTTAACTTGAGGAAAATCCTGAACGCTTTGTTTATTTGTTGGTTTGGAATCGGAAAGACCGCTTATCACTTCATCAATCCAAGTTTTATCCGAACAGTTCACCGTGTTTTCACCAACAGTCACATCAACAGAAACAACATCACTGCTTTGAGGCAAAACAATAGGATTTGCTTTTTTACTGCAAGCAAACAAAGTCAATATGCAAACAACGCAGATTATTACAGAAAAAAATTTTTTCATAAACACATCTCCTTGACTGATTTGCTTTATTATAACATAAAAAAATAAAAATCCGTCAAAGAATTTATAAAGAATTTTTACAATATAAATTGATTAACCCAAGCATTCAACAAACAAAAAAGCCGAGGGTCTTAAAAATTAAAGACTTTCGGCTTTTGGCATCCCCGACCGGAATCGAACCGATGGCCTACTGCTTAGGAGGCAGTCGCTCTATCCTACTGAGCTACGGAGACATATTTTGCAAGAAAACGAAATTCAATTCGTTTTGTAATTATCTTTGCAACATTTTAATTATAATTATATTTTGCCCGATTGTCAACCGAGCAAACAAAAAACATCCGCAATCCTGCGACTGCGGATGAATCTGTCAATTACTGCTCAACTGGGTAAACAGAAACCTTTTTTCTGTCCTTGCCCATTCTTTCGAATCTAACTGTACCGTCTACGAGAGCAAAAAGTGTGTCGTCCTTGCCGATACCTACATTAGCTTCTGCCACGAGCTTGACCACCTTGAGGGAATATTATTCGTAT
>CABQCC010000107.1 GCA_902462495.1 uncultured Eubacterium sp.
CTTATCCGTCATCTTTATAAATTATACTGCCCTTGCCAAAGGATATTTCAATTCCAAATCTGTCGGCAAAGAGAGTTTGCAAAACTTCAAGCTGAATATCGCCCATAAGTTTGATGTGAATTTCGGAATAACGCTCGTCCCACTCGACCTTTAGTTGCGGGTCTTCCGCCTCTAAAATACGCATATCCGACAGCACGGTGTGAGCGTCTGTTCCGTCGGGAACATTGACGGTATATGTCAAAACAGGGGTAAGAACAGGCATTGACGAATTATCCTCAACACCCAAGCCGTCACCCGAATTTGTGAAAGTTATGCCTGTTACGGCACAAACCGTGCCTGCCGTTGCCTCATCAACAGCGGTGAATTTCTCGCCCGAATAAAGACGAATTTGATTGACCTTTTCGCCGTTTATGTTTTTCTCACTTTTAAGTATTTCTTTCACTTTCAGCGTGCCGCCCGTGATTTTCATCATAGTGAGTCGCTGACCTTTATCCTCGGAAATTTTGTACACCTTTGCACCAAAATCGGAACCATACTGCGGTTGCTCGGTGTAATCATTGATTAAATCCATAAAGGTGTCAACGCCGTCAAGTTTGAGCGCAGAGCCGAACATACACGGAAAGACTTTTCTGTTTTTAATTGCAGAAGCGACATCCTGTTTGCCGAGGCTGTCCTCCTCGTATTTTTCAAGAAGAATATCATCGCACAAGGCAATATTTTCGTTCAATTCATCAGCGGGCAAAGTGAAATCAACGCAACTGTCGCTCAATTTGGTTTTCAGCTGATAGAGAACAATGTCCTTGTCTGCGCCGTCCAAATCGGTCTTATTAACAAAAATAAAGCAGGGCACTTTATACTTTGCAAGGAGTTTCCACAGAGTTTGAGTGTGGCTTTGAACACCGTCGGTTGCGCTGATGACCAAAATTGCATAATCGAGCACTTGAAGTGTTCGCTCGGTTTCCGCAGAAAAATCAACATGTCCCGGCGTGTCGATAAGCGTTATATCCGTGTCCTTGTATTTAAGCAGTGCCTGCTTTGAAAAAATTGTTATTCCTCGTGAGCGTTCAAGAGAAAATGTGTCCAAAAAAGAATTTTTGCTGTCTACCCTACCGAGCTTTGAAATAGTGCCCGAATGATACAGCATAGCCTCAGACAATGTGGTTTTGCCCGAATCAACATGTGCAAGTATGCCGACAACAATCTTTTTCATTTCCTCACCTCACGATATTTTATAGCTATAATAACATAACCAAAATGAAAAGTAAATCAAAACCAAAAGTCACCAATAAATAAAAAGGAAGTTAAAAAAATCAACTTCCTTTTACCACGATCTAATTGCATTCTGATTTAATAACATCTAAAGATCGTCAAAATTAAATTACAATTTACGCTTAATTCACTTTTTCTTTGAATTTTTTATCAAAACAATAATAAATTTCACTGTAGACCAAACAAAATAAACATAGCCAAATATAAATGAAATTACATAAAGAATGATTTTCAAAGTTAATCTTATCATAAGATTTGACGAAACATTTGCAGCACCATATAGCATTTTAACTAAATTTATACCCCATAAAAGACCAAATACCAAAATCGCAATACATCCAATTGTATATATAGCACCTTTTTGTCCACCAAAAGCATACATAATAATTCCTGCCACCAAAATTATTATCGTTTTTTTCACAAGTGATAAGTAATCCTGCTTGAAATTATCGCTAAAATCAAACAGAATATATTTAAGTTTCGAAAACATATCTTTTTTTAGTCTCCTTCAATAAATCTTAATCTGTCAAGAACTTTACGGTTTAGCTTATCTGCTTCATCATAGGTTACACAACCGTAAATTCTATCTTTTTCAGGTATAACAACATAGTTACTTTCTATTTGTCGTCGTTCCTCCTCCTTTTTTTCATCCGGTATTTCATCATCGTAATAAACAATGCCACCGATTAAAGTTTTCATTACTAACGGAAGCAAATCATCATGTATTTTGTGAAGTTGTTTGATGCTCATTTGATTTACAGAGTTATAGTAGCCCATATACTCGTTAGAATGCCCAGGCGCACCTTGCTCTTTTGAATCGCCAAACGGATTTAAAAAAAAACAAGACTAGAACAATAAAAATTATTACTGCTAATATTAAAAAAATTTTCATTTTTGCCTCTCTACTCTTAATAACATATTACAGACCATCCCTCAAAGCCATCTCTGTAATAACCTTTTGAGTCGTATCCGCCTTCACCCGGTGAACGAAAGATACCTCTTGCGTCGTATCCACCATCACCTGATGAACGATAAATCCCCATATAATCATAACCGCCTTCACCGCAACTACGCCAAATCCCTCTTGCATCAAATCCGCCGTCAAATTTGTTACGGTAAATACCTTTTCCATCAAAAAAACCCATATCATTTTCTTTTCCAGTGGAAACAGCCGTTTCTGTCTTGTGGGTTATTATAGCCTCCGTAGCGACCGTTGCATCTAACTCTACCGTAACTATCGGTATCATAAAAATTAGCATACAAACAATCTGAACAGTTGCCTGAGCAAAAAGCTCCGCTTGGAATTCTTACTTCTTTTGTTTTCATAAATTTTTCTCCTCTTTGTTTTAATATTTATAACACATCATGTGTATTATACTAATAATATTTCATCTTTTTTTATTTCACACATTCCATCAATTAGTTCTGCTTTGTAAACGCACATTTCACTCTTTGCTATGACAATCGGAAAATACATAATATCATTTTCATCACATACTTCCTGCATAAATTTATTTATGAATTTTTCATCATTACGTGACAAAGAAATACACTTAGGATAATGAGTGTGAAATATACCAAGAAATTCAATCTCATCTTCATACCAGTCTTTTAAAGTGTCATTTAGCAATTTATTATTCGGCTTGTATTCTGCAAAACGGTAATTTTCATTGTCATAAATAACTTTTGTCACGGTATCATCACATCCACCTAAAAATCCACCGCTTTCATATGATGAAAACTCGCAAGTATTTATTATTTCATTGTACAAATTTTCATTTATTTTCATTGTTTCTTTACAAATTTAGTTTTGTCATATTCCTTTAATACAAAATATATCACAATTTGAGATATTTGTCAATATCTCGTTGTGAGATATTGTAAAATTTAATAAATAAATTATTTGAGAGATGATGATATGCGGTTGCGAGATTTACGAGAAGATAATGATATAACTCAAAATCAAATCGCTTTGATTTTAAATGTTAAACAAAACACTTATTCTCAGTATGAAAATGGAAAAAGAGAAGTGCCTATAGATGTTTTGTGGAAACTGGCTGATTATTATAATGTCAGTATTGATTATTTAGTAGGTAGACAAAACGACCTTTAAAAATAAAAAGAATGGCTTAAACTTAGTGCTTAAGCCATTCTTTTTATTCGAGTTTATTTAAATTTTAAATCCTTTATTATCTCTCTTATCATATTTCAATTTTAAAAATATCATTGATTGGAATTTGATGTGTATCAAGAGTTAAAGTTCGAGTAATGGAATCTATTTTGTTGATTTTACCGACTTTGGTTACATAAGCTCCGCCCAATTTGAGTTTATCGGGCACAAAATAAGTGATTGTAACCTCGGCAATTTCGCCCAAATTATATGAAATATACTGCAAAGCGTCATTGAGCGCCTCAATCTCGTTTTCGTCAAGAATTACCCTTTCTTCTGTCACACGGGCAGTTTCGGCAATTTCGTCATCAAAGCCTTTCAAGGCGGCAAACGAAGCGAATTGTGCCGAGCGTTGAGCCGCAGAAAGATGCGCCCTCTTGGTTGAAGTGTGATGCGGCAAAGATATAATATCGTCATATTTCATTCCGCCTTGTGACCTCCTACCTGATTGTTGCGTTCTATCGTTGTGGCACATTCCCGCAAATTTGTGCCCTTGAGAATTGCGTTTTTGCCGTATCGTTTTTGAATACGAAGCATAGCGTTTTGCAGGCTTCGTTCTTTTTTCAAGCAATCTTCTTGTGCCTTTATTTTTGAATAATCGGTGAAGAAATCAAGCTGGCAAATCTGCGGTTCTACATTATTTTCATCGGTTATGTGATTGGCGGAAATGTTGACCTTGCGAACAGACAAATTTCTGTCGGCAATCCTGAAAAGCACAGCCAATACAGTTTCAACAATTAGTTTTGACGATGAAGTCAAGCGGTTTATATTCCCTGTTCCGTGTGCGTGCTTCGGTACTTTTCTGCCGTAGCCGTCAATCGTAATTTCGCCCTTATATCCGTTTTTTACATTTTCTATATCATAGTTGAGGGTGAGCACAATCTGGTCTGTTGCAACTCCTTTGTCCACTAAATCAAGTGCAAGAAGTTCTGCCATTTCACGCACGATAACGGTTGTTTCATCAAAGCTGTACGGTCGGGTGAGCACCTGACCCGAACTGATACTTTTGGTGTCGGGCTTATACGACTTAACATCCTCGATTGTGCAAGGTTCCCAACCCCAAGCGTGGTCTATGATAAGTTCGGCGTTAATGCCGAAAAGTCGATACAGCAAATCCTCGTTGTAGAATTCATTTGACGAACCGACAGAACATTTTGCAATGTCACCCATTGTATAAATTCCAACGCTTTCAAGCCGTTTTGCAGTTCCCTTGCCGACACGCCAAAAGTCAGTAATCGGACGATAATTCCACAACTTTTGACGATAAGACATTTCGTCAAGTTCGGCAATTCTGACACCGTTTTCATCGGCATCAATATGCTTGGCAACAATATCCATAGCGACCTTGCAAAGATACATATTTGTGCCTATTCCCGCAGTGGCGGTTATACCCGTTTCGTCAAGAACGGCTTTTATCATATTCATTGCCATTTGATGAGCGGTGATGCCGGAAGTGCGGAGATAACTCGTTGCATCAATAAACACCTCGTCAATCGAATAGACCAAAATATCTTCTGGCGACACAAAGCTTGAATATATAGAAAATATCCTGTTGCTGTATTTTTTGTAGAGATTCATCCGAGGCGGAGCAACGATATACGACAGTTTCAGTTCATCATCCGTCAGTTCATCGACGTTGTAAGATTCGCCCTTAAATTCGGCATAATTATTTTTTAATTTGCGAT
>CABQCC010000108.1 GCA_902462495.1 uncultured Eubacterium sp.
AACGGTGACCTTGCGGACTTAGGGACAGTTATGGGAAATGTGTATCATACCAAAGGTGACAATATACAAAATTGCAAGCAAAACAATTATTGCAAGAACAGCAAGAACAATCTTGTTTGTGAAAAACTTTTTGAGTGCATTCAGTATTTTCAAAAAAGTTGAAAGTTCAACGGTTTTTGCGGCGACCAAATCAACGGTAACAATAGTTTTTCCCGCATAAATTACATTTGCCTTGCAAACGAAATCATCCTTTGTAACAGGGGCATCAAGGCTTTCGGGAGGATTAACCGGTTCTATGATTACATTTGACGGGTCAAGTGTGCTTGGAACAAGAGTTGTTATGTCATCCTTGACAACAAGCTGAACCGTGTCGGCATCCTTGCCGTTATTCACGGGAAGCTCATATGCTATATCATTTTTACGCACAACCGTGGTGTATTTGAGGGAATCAAACGCCCAATCAAAAAGAGATTTTGCATCAATAAAAGAGCATTTTGTTTTGATGCCGTCAAGCACTTCAATCGGACTGTCCATAACGATTGCAAGATAGTTATAACCGCCTTTTGAAGCCTTTGTGATTACACAATAGCCTGCCTGCTCTGTTGAGCCTGTTTTGATGCCCTGAGCGTACTGATAATAATATGTGACATGAAATTTGTCTAGCATATAGTTGGTATGAATAAAATTCAACTTGCCGAACTTATATTGCTGGGTACTTGAAATTTTATTGAAAATTTCATTTTTCATAGCGGAAAGAGTAATCTTTGCCATATCGGACGGAGTTGTGTAATGATTTGGGTCGTGCAAACCGTCAGGATTGACAAAATTGGTGTCCTTGCAACCGAGAGATTTAGCCCAACTGTTCATCTCTTCGACAAATGCGGGAACACTTCCGCTGACAAACTCGGCAAGAACCTGGCAAGCATCACAAGCAGAGTGCACCATAGTGAGATACAAAAGTTCCTCAATTGTGACGGTTTGACCGATTTTCAGCCCTGCAACCTGTGCACCCGTGCCATAAAGCGCCTCTATTGCACTTTTTGAAACGGTTGTTTTTTGTGACAAATCCTTAACTTTATTTAAAGTTACCATAGTAGTAACAATTTTTGTAAGAGAAGCGGGATATTTTCTTTTGTCGGCATTTTTTTCTGCAACAACGGGATAAGAATCGTCATCAAGACTGATAAGCATATATGCGTCTGCATAAATTTTTACATTTGGAGTATAAGTTGCTGCTTTTGCGGTGAACGGAACGCAAAAAACGGTGAGCGAAATTATAACAATGCTCATAAAAACCGAAAGTAGTTTTTTCATACACTTGACACCTCACTAAATAAATTATATTATAAATATAATAACATATCTTAAACGATAATAAAAGACTAAAATTTAATTTGAGGTAAACTTAAATGGTATATATCACAGGCGACACCCACGGTGACTTGAGCCTATTCAAAAACCCAAAGCTAAAAAAGTTGAATGATGATGACATTCTTATTATTTGCGGTGACTTCGGCTTTTTGTGGGACGAAAGCGAAAAAGAAAAAAAAGCTATTGAAACCCTTTCAAAGAAAAAATACACCATCTGCTTTGTTGACGGTGCACACGAGAACTTTGATATGCTGAACGCATACAGACCATACAGATTTAAGGGTGGCACTGCACACAAAATCAGTCCAAACATTTTTCATCTTATGCGAGGTGAGATTTTTACATTCTGTGGCAAAACCTTCTTTTGTATGGGTGGCGGCGAAAGCGACGACATTGATATGAGGCAAGAGGGCAGAAGTTGGTGGAAAGATGAAATGCCGAATGCCGAAGAAATGAAAAACGGTGCGGATAATCTTAAAGATGCCGATTTTCAGGTTGATTATGTTATCACCCACGAAGCACCTGCCATGGCAAAAGATTTCATCAGACTTCACACAAATTCTGCAATGAAGCAAACACCGATTAACACCTATCTGCAAGAACTGATGAAAAATGTTGAATACAATCATTGGTTTTTCGGTTCGCTCCACATTGATTTGCAGATAAGCAAAAAAATGACCGCCGTATTCAATGAAATTATCAAAATAAGATAAAAGCAACGCTGTAAGGTAAAACTTACAGCGTTTTCTTGTGCAAAAAATACCGCTTCAAAAATGAAGCGGTAAAATTCAATTATTCTTCTGTTGCTTCTTCAGCTGATTCTTCAGCTTCTGCTGAATCATCTGCTGTTTCAGGCTTGTCGAGGAGTTCTTTCATTGAAAGAGAAACTCTCTTCTTATCGAAATCGATTTCAATAATCTTTGCCTTAACAACATCGCCAATCTTAAGAACATCCTGAGGAGTCTTGATTCTATCCCAAGAGATTTGGCTGATGTGAATCAAACCGTCAACTGTCGGAAGAATGTTTGCGAATGCACCGAATGTTGCAAATGAAACAATCTTTGCGTCAACAACTGAGCCGACAGGATAATCTCTCTTGAGGATTTCCCATGGATTGTCCTCAATGTTCTTGAAGCCAAGAGAAATCTTCTTTGTTTCTTCGTCAAGTGACTTGATAGTAACTTCAACTACATCGCCAACATTAACAACCTCTGATGGGTGCTTAATTCTTGACCATGAAAGTTCTGAAATATGTACCATACCGTCGATACCGCCGAGGTCAACAAACGCACCGTATGATGTGAGTGACTTAACAGTACCCTTAACCTTGTCGCCCACTTTGAGAGTTGCCCAAAGTGCTTCTTGCTTTTCTTTTCTTTCAGCATCGGCAACAACCTTGATTGAGCCAACTGCTCTTCTGCGAGCCGGGTTAATGTCGATAATCTTGAACTTAACTGTTGCATCCTTGAGTACAGAGAGTTCCTGATTACGAGGAACGCCTGTAAGTGATGCAGGAACAAATACTCTTGTACCCTTTGCTGATACAAGAACACCGCCACGGATTACAGCGGTAACCTGACCTTCGAGGATTTCATCGTTTTCCTTAGCGGCAACGATTTCGTCCCAACCCTTTACAGCATCAAACAAACGCTTTGAGAGCTTAAGAACACCGTCTTGGTCATCTGTTTTCATAATAACAAGCTGGATTTCGTCGCCGACTGCAACTACATCTTCGCACTTTGAGATATTGTCTGATGACAAATCATCAAATGCAACAACGCCTGTTTGCTTTCTGCCGGGAACATCTACAAATACTTCAGTAGGAGTGATTCTTACTACTGTACCTGTAACTACCTTGCTATTTTCGTTTTCCTTAAAAGATTCGTTAAGTAATTCTTCAAAGGATGCCTCACCATCAGCAGATGCTTTGACAGCAGGCTTTGTAGCCTTATCAGCGTTTTCTGCTGTCTCCACAACTTCTTCAGTTACGGCTGAAGTTGTTTCAACTTCCTTTTCTTTAATTTCTTCGGACATGGATTTGAGTACCTCCTTGATTATTACCGAGGGTGTCGAAGCCCCCGCAGTTACACCAATCACATTGTACTTGCTCAAATCAAGTGAAGCAAGCTCGTCCGCAGTTTCTATAAGAAAAGTGGGACAATTCGCCTCGCCTGTATCTCGCAATTTACAAGTGTTTGATGAATGACGCCCTCCGACAACAATCATAGCGTCGGATTTTTTTGAAAGTTCCTCCGCCTCATTTTGTCTATCGGACGTTGCATTACATATTGTATCAAATATTTTACAGTTTGTACATAGTTTTTTGAATATTTTTTTGCATTTTTTTTGCTCATTTAACGAAAAAGTTGTTTGAGCGACACAAATTACATCAGTTTTTTGTGCAATTTTGTGTTTTTGTATAATTTCTGTGAGTTCTTCCTCGTTCTTGAAAACATAAGAATCACCTTTGCAATAGGATTTTATGCCCAAAACTTCGGGATGGTTCTTATCCCCTGCTATCAAAACAACTGTATTTTCATCCTGTTTTTTGACAATGTTATGAATTTTGGTTACAAACGGACAGGTTGCATTGACATAATCAACGCCTTTGCTTTCGAGTTCATCAAGAACACTTTTTTCTACACCGTGGGTGCGAACAACAACGGTATAGCCCTGCGGTGCTTGTGAAATATCATCAATAATCTTTACGCCCTTGCTCTCCAAATCGGAAACAAGCTGTGCGTTGTGAATAATCGGACCGAGAGTGCAAACCTTTCTGCCCTCACCGACAAGTTCATAAACAAGATTAACCGCCCTGTCTACGCCAAAACAAAAGCCTGCTGTTTTTGCAAGTATTATTTGCTTACTCACTTTTGTTCAGCCTCCCAAAGCTCTGTTATTCTATCCATAACCATATTGGCAGCGTTTGAGATGTCGCTTCTGCCAAAATCTTCCTTATCAAAATTCATATCTTCCGGAGTGATGAGTTTGCCGTAAGAAACAGTAACTTTTTTACCTGCCTTGATTTCGCCGTCACAGCAAATTGCAACAGGAAGAACGCCTGCATTGGTAGCCTTTGCGATAATGGCAACGCCCGCCTTTGCTCTTTGAGGTCTGCCGCCCTTGCCTCTGATTCTCTTGCCCTCCGGACAAATAGCCATTACATGACCCTCTTGAACAATCTTTTCGCCGTATTCAATAGCAGAAGTGTCGCCCTTGCCTCTGTGAACAGGAAAAGTCTGCATATGAGTCATAAACCATGCCAAAAGCGGATTTTCAAAAAGTTCCGCCTTGCCCATAAAGTGAAGTGTCGGCACTTCTTTCGGTGCGCCAACAAACACGGGGTCGAGTGCGTGGGTGTGGTTGATTGCCAAAATATACTTTGTTCCCTTTGGAGGGATATTTTCAAGTCCCTTGTATTCGGTGTGAAACACCATCTTGATAATAGGCTTGAACACATTTTTTACAAAATTATATAGTTTATAGTCTTTTACGGTTGAGTAATCAAATTCTTTCACTGAATTTTCTCCTTAATTGTATTTACTATTAAATCAATTGACTCCTGCAAAGTTAGTTCGGAAGTGTCTGCCATGATTGATTCTTCGCTCGGTTTAAGCGGTGCAATCTCTCTGTGAGAGTCTTGATAGTCACGCTGATTGACATCCTTGAGGACATCGTCAACTTATTTTTATCACCGGTTCTTT
>CABQCC010000109.1 GCA_902462495.1 uncultured Eubacterium sp.
ACCGCTCACACACATACAAAGTGCGCCGTGCACAAACATTTCAAGCACGGAAGCGTTCCTCGTGCCGTTCCCGGCATAACTGTTGGTCACGAAATGGTAGGAATTGTCGAGGAGGTTGGCAGTGCGATAACCACCGTTAAGCCGGGCGACCGTGTGACCGTTAATGTTGAAACCTTTTGCGGTGAGTGTTTTTTCTGCAAAAAAGGATATGTGAACAACTGCACGGATAAAAACGGCGGTTGGGCACTCGGTTGCAGAATAGACGGCGGACAGGCTGAATATGTTCGTGTTCCGTTTGCCGACCAAGGCTTGAATAAAATTCCCGACAGCGTCACGGACAGGCAGGCTTTGTTTGTCGGTGATGTGCTTGCAACAGGATTTTGGGCAACACGAATTTCAGAAATCACAGAGGACGACACGGTGCTTATTATAGGTGCCGGACCAACGGGAATTTGCACATTGCTTTGCGTAATGCTGAAAAATCCGAAGCGTATCATTATGTGCGAAAAAGACGAAAGTCGAATCAAATTCATCAACGAGAATTATCCCGATGTGATCACGGTTTCGCCAAGCGAATGCCTGAATTTTGTTCTGGCAAACAGCGAACACGGCGGTGCTGATGTTGTGCTTGAGGTTGCGGGTGCGAACTCCACATTCCGATTGGCGTGGGAATGTGCACGACCAAACGCAATTGTGACAGTTGTTGCGTTATATGACAAGGCGCAAACGCTCCCTCTTCCTGATATGTACGGCAAAAACCTGACCTTCAAAATCGGCGGAGTTGACGGTTGTGACTGTGAGGAAACTCTTGAACTTATCGCACAAGGAAAAATCAATACAGAGCCACTCATTACCCACACATATCCGCTAAGCAAAATTGATGAAGCGTATGACCTTTTCGAAAACAAAAAAGACGGTGTAATCAAAGTGGCTATCGACTGTCAAGCATAACCGAACAAAACAACAAAGGCTCAAGGAAACTACATCCCTGAGCCTTATTTTTATTATTTACGAGTGCCATCATCATTGAATGTATTTTTCAATGCCTTTTCGGTAGGAACAATTGAAGCAATCAACACCGCACACTGAACCAAAAGAAGAACAGATACCGCAACACCAATAGTTTTTTCATCAGAACGGCAAACAAATGCGAAAACCAATGCAGATATGACAAGCATAACAAAGCCGATTTTCCACCAAAGTCGTCCGCAAAAATCATGTGCAAACTGCCAAGTGTCCATATTTTTCATTGAACGAGTTGTTCTATACCCAACAAGACCGTTGATGTCTTTCGGACAATGTTTCCACATCATCCAACCGGCAAAAATCATAATCGCAGGAGTTACAAAAACAAAAATTAACCACAACCACATACTAACACCCTCATAACTTAATCAATATCTTTTACTCAAATTGCAAGCAAATTTTTGATTGCTTCCATATAGATTTCCACAGCTTCCTCCATTTCGGAAACAAGGATGTATTCATCCGCACCGTGGATACGATAATCAACGCCCAACTTTTCGGGGCCAAACGCAATGATGTTTTTCAGCGACTTTGCATAAGTTCCGCCACCGATTACCATCGGCTCGTTTTCTGTATCGCCCGTCACATCCACATAAGCTTTGTACAGAGCGTTTACAAGCGGAGATTCTCTCAGATAAAACAACGCCTCACCGATTTCGGTGATTTCAATTCTACCGTTTTCGTCCTCCAAGTTTCCGTCTGTAAACTTCAAAATATCATCTTTTTTGAATGTCACGGGCACACGAATATCAATCGAGCAAGAAATTACACCTTCGGCGGTTTTTACAATTCCGTTACAGAATGTCAACTCGCCGAATTTATCGGAAATTTTTAGACCGACACCATCACCGTCACAAGCCGTGCCGATGTGCTGATTGTAGAACTTCACGAAGTCGTCCTCAAATCCTGCCTTTGCAAGACATTCCATAGTCACGCCTGCTGCATTGACACCAACGTTCGGAGTGCTTGCGTGAGCCGGCACGCCCTTGGCATAAATTGTGGTTTCGTCATTTTCCTCGTCAATCTTGTATTCCTGCAACTTCGATTCGGAAAGTGCCTGTTCCAGCTTTTCTTTAAGTCCGATTTGTGACGGAACCACCGTGGTGCAAGTGTCGCAAACTGCATTTGAAACAAAACCGCCGTTCATAGAAATTATCTTTGTATTTTTCGAATAAGCCATCATTGTGAGATGACCTTTTTCGCCGTGAATACACGGGAAATTTGCATCAGGAGTGAAACCACAAGACAGCTCCTCCTCAACCTGATTATAGTGCTCCATACACTTTGAGCCTGTTTCTTCGTTGCAACCCATAATCAAGCGAACTCGTTTATTCAACTCAACGCCCGATTCACGAAGCAAATTCATAGCATACAATGCCTCGATTACAGGACCTTTATCGTCAGTTGTGCCACGACCGTAAACGCAATCACCGTCACGAGTGAGTTTGAACGGGTCATAGCTCCAATCACCGCCGACAGGCACAATATCCAAATGCCCTGCAATGCCGACAATTTCTTCGCCCTCGCCAATTTCTGCATAACCACAGTAATTATCAAGATTTACGGTTTTGAAGCCAAGCTCCTCGGCAATTTTCAGTCCAACTTCAAGCGCCTTTGCCGGACCGTCACCAAAAGGCTTGCCCTCTGACGGAGTGCCGAGCTGTGAATCTATTTCTACCAACTTGCCGAGATTTTCAAGCATTTCATCTGACAAAGCATGGATTTGTTCTCTTGTATTCATATTCATCCCTCAATGTTAGTGTAAATAATTATTATGAAATAATCATACCACATTCGTCACCAAAATCAAAGGGATAAATAAAAGGTGAAGCAGTTTCGCCTCTGCCTCACCTCTGTACTCAAAACAAATGCCGCACATTTATTCTTTGGATACATTCAACACAGTCATTTTCAGCAAAACATAGGATTTTGGATAATTTGCTTTGACAAAATTCTCATCGTTTTTCTCAAAAATAGTTTTTATATGACTGTAAAAATCATTAAAGTATTCCTGCGGATTATTCGGATTTGCTTTTATTGCCTCATCGCCAAGCATTTCAATCAAAACAGAAAGATACATATCTGCATACAAACCTTTTTGATTACCCTGCAAAAACTTTGAATAAATATATTTCAATGTGTAGTCGCAATAAGAATTAAGATTTATATTTTCTTCGCAGAGTGAATAATCGCCGTTTGCCTTTGCAATATTTACCAAACCGTCAAATTCATTTGAAATATATTTGTTTATATCAATGTTATTGCTTTCGACTGCGATTTTTACCGCTTCGTTTTGAAGCTTATAATTATCGTTATCAGAAATATTTTGATATTTCAAATATGCCTCTTGCGGTAAATATTTCTTAATGTCTTTCGGATAATAGTTGCCGTCTCTCGGTATCCAAGCATCAACACAAATATATTTGTCGCCGTCTTTTTTCACCGTAATTCCATATACATTCATACTTCCGCCAGAATTAACGAAATGATTGTGTTGTTCCTGATATGTGCCGACAAAAGCATAGACAAAATATGTTGTTAAATATTGTGAATTATTTTTGTTTATATCTCCCATTTGTTCGCCGAGAACTATATGGCTTTCAACAGGTTTCAATTCTTCTTCCGACTTTGAACTCATAATTTGCTCGGTCAACGAAGCACTTATCACACCGCTTAACGATTTGTTTTTTGATAGTTCTCTAAAATCCTGCTTATCAACCGTCTGCTTTGGATTGGCACTGCACGACACAAGGACAGCCAAACTCAAAACGACTGCACAAAACGACACAAACTTTTTTGGCTTTTTATATCTGAGTGCATTTTTTATTCTGCTTTTAACATCATTTTCGCTAAATGACAACGGATTTACAAGGAGCATATGTTTTTCCGAAGCAAACGACAACAGCGCATAAGAATATTTCTTTTTTATGCTTGGATTTTGTGACAAAACCCACTCGTCACAGCTCATTTCCATATCTTTGAACATAAGATAAAACGCCAAATAACACAGCGGATTAAACCAATGCAATATCAAAAGAAAATATGCAATTATTTTTATTACATTATCACAACGCTTGATGTGATATTTTTCGTGTTGCAACACATAGTGCAAAAAATCATCACTTACATTGTACGGAATATATATTTTCGGCTTAAAAACTCCTATTATGAACGGAGACGATATTCCCTCTGCCTGATATACATTATCATTTAACAAAACAGCTGTATTGAGGCGTTTTCTGAGGCGAATATATTTTACCGCAGAATAAATGACAAGCGAAAATATACCGATTGCCCATACAGAAGACAAGACCAACAACACCCAATCAACATTTGACCCATACAAATAACTTGAAGTAATATCCCCAATGACAGAATCTGTATTCGGCAAGCCTACGCTCACATTATTTGCTGTTTGATTTGGAGCGGATTTGATATAATCCATAGATGATGTATCGCCCGACTGCACCATTGTCATATCAAACGGTTTCAAGCTGAAGAGGCTGACAATCGACTTAAAACTGACAGGACAAACAAGCCTAAATCCCACAACACTCCAAAGCAGATAGGAATATTTTTTAGGCATATCTTTCAGAAAAAAGCGAACAACAAGCACCGCCAATATGACATAACTTGCGGTTATGCTCATATTCAGAACGCTTATAAACAAATCGGTCATAATCAGTCCTCCTTGTATGAATCAATAAGGTTTTTCAATTCCTCTGCTTCTCCGTTGCTGATTTTTCGTCCGTTCAAAAAAGCTGCCAAAAAGCTCGGCAACGACCCGCCAAAGGAATTTTCAACAAATCTTGCACTTGCATATTCCTGAACATTTCTTTTTTCAACAAGCGATTTTATATGCGAATTTTCATTTTGCGCAAAGCCTTTTTCACACATTTTTCTAAGCACGGTATAAGTGGTGGATTTTTTCCATCCGAGTGCTTTTTCGCATTTTTCGACCAATTCGTGCGAGGTCAAAGGCTCATTTTCCCAAATCACATTCAT
>CABQCC010000110.1 GCA_902462495.1 uncultured Eubacterium sp.
GAATCTACAATTGGGACATAGTTTAAGTGACTAACATCAAACGGAACAGATTTACATTTATCTGATGCTTGAAAATAAAACAACATTCTGTCAGTTTCAACATGCTTTAATGCATATCCAACTTCTATCATTACATTGTGACGAGCTCCCGATAGATCTGCAACAAAAATATCACATTCTCTTATGTCGTGATACATAACATCTCTGATATCAAATGTACCGGTTTCTCTTGTGCCTAAATCAGTCAGATCCAAATTTAACTGCTGAACGATTTCTTTTATAGCACTGATGCGGCTTTCTGCTTTTCTGTATTCGTCATTGCCATCATATTCCGCAGACGGATACCATCTTGCAAGGAAAACTTTTTTAGGAACATGCTCATAGATTTCATCATACAGGTTGATAACATCGTCAATATGTAATTTTTCAACATTGCCGATATTGTTCTTTTTTATCCACGAAAGGAAGCCACGGTATTTAGATTCGTTTGTGAGTTTGTAGTAAGCCAACGCTCCGATAACAGCAATGTTTTTTGTGGTTGCAGTTATTTCAGATTCCACCAAAGCCCTCTCAACCTCAACAAGCTGTGTTTTAACTTTAGTAATGGCAGAATCGTTTTCCTCAACACTTTGATTCTTTAACAAAAATCCGAACAGATCAACAAAGAAGCTATATTTTGCTTGGCGTATGTAAGAATTGATAGCAGGGAAATACGTAAAATCAATGCTCTGCAATGTTTTTCTTGCCAAATAGTATTTCCATCCGAAAGAAGGGTCTCGAACTAACGTATCATCAGAAAATACCTGGGGACTTTCCAAAATGACCTTTAGGTTTTCCTCCAATTTCAACGGAATTTGCTTCGCATTGATATTGTGGAAAATCGCTCTTGTAAATTGATCATTCTCATTTGGGTTGCGGAAAAGTAGTAAGCAAAACGGCAAAGTAAAATCTGTTGTTACCTCATCCGCAGCACTCAGTCTATGATTTCCGTCAATTCGTACCAGCTCACAAACCGTTTCATCAAATTTTATATGAGCCAGATAAATTCTTTCAACTCTTGGTAGACTGTCATATTGATTCAATATGTTTTTGCTTACATGCCGTGAGATATTGAATTGAAAGTTGCCAATGCTTTTGTTCCAAGTTTGTCCCGATTGTAAAGATTCGTGAAACAACCCGACTTCATCAAAATCTTTAGTGCTATCAGTCAAATTGGTTGCAAGGATTACTTCAGGGAAAAACTTATATTCTCCGGCATTTAAGAACTTTGCCATGTCTCCCTTGTGCTCATCAATCAAGCCTCTCTGTACTTCTGTGTTCGGTTTTGAAATGGCACTCAGCATTTTGTATGATGCAAATCCTCGCAAACAAAGAAAGCCGCCCATTGAGTATTCTAAAATTCCGCTTAATTTAATCATAACTTATTCTCCCAAGAGTTCTCTTTCAAACTGTTCTTTTGCTGCTTGCCATTCTTGCTCCGCTTCACACTTCAATTTTCTTGCCTCGATACGACGTTTACGAAGATCAACAACAATCTGCATTTGAACAGATATATCCGGCATGGGAATATACAAATTTTGAACATCATCATTTGAAATTCTCGGATGGGTGTTTCCTGTCATCATATGCCTTGTTTGTAGCAGTATTAAATCAGAGCGAAGAATGGCAGCTACATATTCAGGCAAAACAGTTGTGGTATCAATTACTTTCATGACATGAAACTCTGTTGAGCAAATACCATCACTTTCTGCCAAAAGGACTTTATTCAAATAAGGTCTTAATCTTCCATATAAGATATCGTCCTTTTCATATGCAAACGCTTGTCCTGCTACTTCTTCCTGAATACCACTTAATTCTCCAGTTTGGCTTTCTACGCCCGCTAAGCCGAGGTAACTTGCGTTATTCTCGGAACTAACAATGTCACGATGGAAAGTGACGATGTTTGAAAGTTTGTGCGCAGAAATATCTGTATTTGACTTTAGCAAGTGCAATGCGGCCATTCTTTCCGGATGATAATACTCTGCACTGAATGTTCGGTCTTCAACAATGTTTGCAAGCTTTATTGCGCAGCAAAGTTTTTCCTCGTAATCGATATTGCGCATTTTTAGGGCATCAAAAAGATATTTGCTCATTCCTGAAAGCAAGTCATCTGATTGCTTGATTTTATCTCTATACAAACCATACGCTGTTGTTATCGCTTTAGACAAATAGGTCTCGTCGCAACCAATAGGAATAAGAATGTCTGCAATGTCCTGTGTGGTTATTTTTTGCTGAACTTGTCCGCTTACATTTCTTTCAAGCAAAGTTTGTCCAAGAGTGGAGAGGAGATAATCCCGAATAAACATTGCCGAAGATTCTTGAATATTTTTTATAGCAATTATATTTGCAGAAATATTCATTTTTTCAAAAGTATCATCGACAACCGCGCACTGCCCCAAGGAGCCTCTTTGTGAAATAACAATGTCTCCTGATGATACCTGTGTTCTCTTCAAGCTATTGCCAAGTTCTTCTGATATATAAATTATATCGTCATAGTTCATATAACCTTCTTTAGATATGTTCGTTATACGCACCAACGGAATACCGGTTTCTTGATAATCAGTGTTTTTTATGGTGCTACCAAAAGGACCACATATTACTTCGGCAATTTCACTAAGCGGCTTTAAATTTTTGCCAAATCTCTCACGCAATTTATGCTCAAGAATCGTATACTTGGGAAGGTTATAATTAATATCTATGCGTTTTTCAATATTCCCCCGTTTGACAGCGAAGACGCAAAGGTCATTTGCATCGGGGGTTATGCGAAAAAAGGTGTTGCGTCCTTTTTGAATTCTTCATATTTTGAAACAATTTCATCAAGTTGAGATTCTGTCTTTCTTCCGGTAGCATCATAACCGATAAGTCTTGGTGCTGCCATGAAAATTGCCTCGCTTTCATCCGGTTTTTCATTTGTTTTGCGTTTACGAACAAAGATTACAGATGCCTTTACGCCTGCACCAAAATGTGCAAAGGCACACTGAGGTAAGCTCACAACCGCAAGCAGTTGGAACTTTTCTAAAATGAAATTACGAACATACTGCATAGAACTATTCGTCAAAATACCATCGGGCAATACGATAGCAGCTTTGCCAGTTCCGGGCTTTAAGAACTGCCAAATACGCTCGATGAACAGAACTTCGGAACTTTGGTTTTTGCGTGGCTTTTTCTTGCCCTTGGCATCAACATTATTGCCAAGCTCGTATGTTGATAAATAAGGCTTTTCCGCAAGGTTGATGGTAGAACCGAACGGAGGATTGGTAAGAATTAAATCAAAACGATTCTCGGCAAAACCTCTGTTGTGATCGTGCATTTTATCAATGCTTTCAAGGGCATCGTGGCTGATAACATTGGTATGACCATCATCATGAACAATCATATTCATCTTTGCAACACGGGCAATTTCATCATTGATTTCAATTCCATACAGGTGCTTTGCTGCAAAGTCATGCCAATAGTTGAAGTAATCAACAGTACCTTTCTCATAATAGTCGCCTGCCTGCTTCCTCATGTAATCGAGTGCATGCAAAAGAAAACCGCCGGAACCACAAGAAGGATCAAGAACATCCCAATCTTGCTCTGGTTTCATCATTTTTACGCAGAATTCAATAATGGGACGAGGAGTAAAATACTGCCCAAAATCGCCCTTAAAGAAACCATCCATAAACTGCTCAAAGGCAACACCTTTAACATCCAGATCGGTTTTATTAAGATTGATAGCTTCCAAATGCGAAACGACAGTGCGAAGTACACGGTCATCTACCTTGATAGATTCTGTGAATATTTCGGGGTCTTTAACTTTTTGCTCATTATAAAGCGCATTGATACGTTCTGCCAGTTTAGATGACGGTTCATGGGTCTTGATCTGAAATTGATAAGGCTCGCCATTTTTACGAGGCTTCTGTTCATCACTAATTTTAACAAAAATGAGCTTGCAAAGTTCACCAAAAGCAGTAGGGGGAGAGAGACGACCACCGCCCCACAAGGTCTGATGGCATTTTTTAATTGCCGCAATTAAGTCTTCTCTTGACACAGGTTTAATATCGTTATCAGTTCCTTTGTAAAACCTGAATTCTTGAGGTTTGCCGTATGCCCGAGGAAGGTCAGCAATGATGTTTTGCTCACGTTCAAATGCCCCGTATTTATCGGAAACATCTAATACCCGACGAGTACCGCCAGCGATGATAACAACATACTCTGCACGAAGTTTCACCCAGGTAGCATTACCGACACCCTGCTCAATAGCCTGATTAAACTCGGCATCAGTAACGCCTTCTTTTTTGCACTCAACGATTGCATAAGGGCGTTTGCAGTCATTGTCACTGAAAACAACAATATCGGCACGGTCAGTGGGCAATCTATCCGGAACAACTACTTCAACCTTGATGCGGTTTGCAGGATATTCGTATTTATATATCAGCTCAGCAAAAAACTCGGCACGAACTTTTTCTTCGGGATCTTCATAGTTTTCCACATGCTTTTCCGAGGTTATATACTCAATTTTCTTTTTGCCTTCAGCACCAGTAATGTTGATGTATCCATCTTTTTGGGCTCTTTGTAGCGGTGTAAACAAAACTGTCTCAAAAGCCGCTTTAGCCATATCGTTAATATCAAACATTTTTATTCTCCTTTAACTGGGTAATTGTTCCATCCTTAATGTGATAAGCTTTTTTGCGTTTCGTGCAAAACTCAATCACTTTTTGAGCGCATTCATTATAAAACCGCTTGTGTTCTTTATAGGAATTGATTTCTTTGTTATAATTCATTCGACCAAATATGATTTTATCTACAAAGCTAACTGCATTCAAAACATCCGTTAAATCTTGGCGTATGATATTTGGAGTAGGATAAGGTTCAATACTGACCCATGTTTTACAACCGGCTTCATGCAAACGGAATATAAATTGCACTGCGGTTATCCATACCGAGATTGAATTCGTTA
>CABQCC010000111.1 GCA_902462495.1 uncultured Eubacterium sp.
GAGTGATTGTATCGAGGGTGGTCACACCTGCTTTTTGGGTGATGTAAAATACAGATATCTTCGTGTTTTCGTAAATCAGTCATCGGGAAATTATAATGTAAATAATTTTGAGGCGTATTATCTTAAAAATGAAAATGCAAAAGACCTCCGTGTAAATGCGTATTTTCTTGCCGAGGACATCAAGGAAGATGCTGATTTTTCAAATCTTGACGCACTCACCGATGTCATCGTTTTCGGCACTGCGAAATTTGACGGTCAAGGTAATATCAAGTTTTATGACGGGGATTCAAACGAGGTTGACGAGCAGTATTATGCAGATAAAGTTAATCTTTTAAAATCAAAAATCGGCGACAGAAAAATCAATATTATAACTGATATAGCGATGCCTTATGGCGAGGATAATCTCGACATCAAGTCTATGATGAGTGATCAGAATGTTGACAATCTTGTTGCAAACATCGTTGATTTTGTCAATAAATATGGTTTTGACGGCTATGATATGGATTATGAATTTCCGGAAGATAAGGCAGATTGGAAGCGCTTTAACAATTTCTTGCGTAAACTTGACAAGGCAATGCCCGACAAAATTATTTCCCTTGCAATCGCACCGTGGGATTTGAGGTTTGACGATGATGTAATCAAGGCTGTCGACAGGGTAGAGGTTATGCTATATGATATGTTCACCGCTCACGGCTATCATTCGATTTTTTCAACTACCGTCAACGGTGTTGACAAGGCAATCAAAGGCGGTTTTTCTCCCGAACAAATCAACCTCGGTTTGCCGTTCTATTCTCGCCCGACCAACCGTCTTGGCTATTGGGGAAATTATAATCAGTACAGCAATAAGATTGATAAATTTACCAATCTCATTTGTTTCAATGATTTTGACCACGACGGCAATCCTATGACCGCTCCTCAGTATATCAATTCGGTTCAGATGATTGCTGACAAAACCGCTTTTGCAATAGATGCAGGACTCGGCGGAGTGATGATTTGGCATTATAGCTGTGATTTGCCGTATGATAACGAGCTTTCGCTTTTCAAGGCAATAACAGACACCAAGTCCGCAAAACAATAATCAATTACAAATAATCAAAAAACTGCGAGTTCTCTGACTCGCAGTTTTTATTTATTTGTGTGGAGAATAACATAATATGAACATTATGACAAATTATTATAGATGAATTTTGTGCAACTCGACTATAAATAATTCTTGAAATAGTCATCATTATATGTTATATTAATAATATACTAATGTTAAGGTATTGTTATAACATCGACGGTTTAATAATTATTAATATATTTATGTTGATTGGAGGTGCTCAATATGAAAAAGATTTTGTCTTTGATGTTGTCTTTGATTCTTGTTATGAGCACCCTTGCGCCTATGAACTGCGTTGTTGCGTTGGCATCTTCACAATCGGAAATCAACAGAGCAACTGACGATTTGGCGGAGATGATATGCAATGACGATTCTGTTGTTGATGACGGTTTGCTTGATGAGGTCGGCACGGTTACGGTTAATAATAGAATCATAATCAAAACAAACGCCGATGTTGATACATATAACAGCACATCTACTGCCAAAATTTACGGCTACACTATCGCTCAATATCCTGATGAAGTTTCTGCCTCTGTTGCATTTTCAAAGTTTGAAGCACTAGGTTATGAGCCGACCTTTGATGCTGTTTCAACTCTTGATGACGCTCAAGAGCCACAGCTTGAAGTGAATTCTTCTCTTGATAATTACACTTGCTCGGTCTATAGAAGCAGTAATTATGAGTGGGGCTATGATATGTGCAATATTGATGATGCACTTGAATATTATAAGTACAAAGTCAACAAAGAGGTTATTGTCGGCGTAATCGACAGCGGTATTCAGTACGAAATCAATCAGCTTAAAAACAGAGTGATTCGCACCTATGCCGATTTTACAGGCAATTCCTCAGGCGATGAAATGGATGAATTTGGTCACGGCACTCAAGTTGCAAGCACTGTTGTTATGTGCACTCCCGACAATGTAAAGGTTGAGGGCTTCAAGGTGTCTAACGATGGCAAAATAACCGATTCAAGCGTGCTTCTTGCTCTTGCTCATATGAAGCATATGAACAAACGACCTGATGTTGTCAATATGTCGTTCAGCGGAACGGATATGGACAGTCATATCAAAAACGAAATTGATGAACTCACGGCGATGGGTGTTGTTTTTGTCGGCTCAACAGGCAATAACTCAAGCGAGGTTTACAGCTATCCCGCTTCGTATGAAAATGTAATTTCCGTTTCGGGTTTTGAAAAAAACAATACTCCGAGTCCGTTTGCGAATTTTGGCAATTATGTTGATATTTCCGCTCCGGGTAGATTTACAACTTATTTTGCAACCAAAAACAACCCGACTCCAAAATACCTTTATTCAAGCGGAACTTCATTTTCTGCACCGATTGTTGCATCGGCGGCTGCCGTTGTTTTGACAGAACATTCAAATGCTTCGCCAAAAGAAGTGAAAAAACGCTTGCTTGACGCTTGTATTCCTTTTAAAGAACGAGACAGATTTAAAAAGTACGGCAAGGGCATTGTGAATTTTTCAAATTTGATTGACGGCACAAGAAGTAAAAATGTTGTTGCCGATTACCAAAGCGGTGTTTATCCTGACGGAATCAGCGTAAAACTCAGTTGCCCAAGCACATATGTTGACATTATCTATACAACGGACGGCACTTTGCCGACTCTCAAAAACGGCACAAAGTATACCGAACCGATTGATGTCAAGTACACAACAAGAGTCATTGCCGCAGCATACGAAAAATCAGGCTCGGTATTTCACGGCAGATTTTTCTGTGCGGATTATTATATTAATGAACCGGAATTTTCAATTGACGAAAACGGAAAGCTCACCAAATATTTGGGCGGAGCAAAGGATGTTGTTGTTCCAGATACAATCAACGGAATTGTTCCTGTTTCAATTGACGAAAACTGCTTTAGGTATTGCAATGTCAACAGCGTTTCTTTGCCGAAAACGGTAAAGACTATCGGCGATTATGCTTTTGCGGATTGCACAGCTCAATCGGGTGTCTTTGCTTCATCAAGCGTAAAAACCGTCGGCAAATATGCTTTTGAAAATTCGAATTTTGGCACGGTAATTCTCGAAAATTGCAACAGAGTTGATGAAAATGCATTTGAGAATTCAAAGGTTAAAACAGTAAAAATCGGCAGACTTGCAAATATTAATGACAGCGTTTTCAAGGATTGCACAATGCTCCAAACTTGCTATTTGCCAAAACTTGTTGATTGTCGCAAGAATTCCGAAAATGCGTTTGAAAACTGCACTTCGCTCAAAACTTTCTTTGTTCCACGGGCTTCGTCACTATATGTTGACATACCAAGCAATGTGAATTTCTATGTGAACAACAATTTGTCGCTTGATTTTGACACTCAATGTGAATATAAATATAATTTTATCGCACAGCTTCAAAGCGGTTTCAGCAAATTGCGTGAGTATTTGGAAAAACATTCTTTTGCTCAATGCACATATAAGGATTCGGGTAGCTTTGCAAATACAAAAGGTGCTCAAATTCGTGCCACAGATTCAGGAATGAGGTTCGGTTTTAGCTGGAATAGAATTGACGAACTTGAATCTCTTGCAAATGATGTGGAATATGGCTTCTTGCTTAGCTATAGCGACACAGATACACTTGATGTTGACAATGCTCAGCGTAGGGTTAAAGCTGAAAAACTTGATGTTAACGGCAACAAAACTTCTTTCAACCTTGTTATTAAGGAAGTTCCTCCAAATCAAAGAGATACTGTCGTTTCTGTCAGGGCATATGTAAATATTGACGGTTGGTATTTCTACTCGCCGATTGTAAAGCGTTCTTACAATCAAGTTGCAACAGCTGTTCTCGGCGATGAAGAAGTTGACGATACTGTCAAAATGTCTGTCAGCGAAGTAATGGCGGAGGGGGTATAGTGTGAAAAATCACACTATACCGATTATATTACCCTCAAAATTTGCCTGCGGCATAATTTTGAGATGGCTAAATTCCCACTATACGCCTTGTCCGGCTACAGAGAGGCGTGTGGATGATTTTTAATGAACTATTTGTAGCCGGAAAGGCTATGGGAATTAATATGAAAAAATTATTTTTATCGTTGCTTGCGGTTTCTGTTTTCTTGTCGATGCTCACAGCCTGTTCACAGAGCGTTCCCGATACGGCAACAGATTCAATTAACGAAAATGAAGTGACCGTTTCTGTTACAGAACAAAATTCGAATCCCGATTTGAATACCGCATCATCAACTGCTCCTGTTCGGCGGGTCGAAACAACTGCAAAAACAAATCCAAACAAAACCGATAAAGCCGATAATGATGTTGTGTTTTCAAATAACGAAACAACAACTTCTGCCAAAAAGGCGGAAACTACATCGTCAGCGGTTGATACTTCACAGAATTTGAATGAAACGACAGTTATTAACAACTCAAAAACAGATAAAAATAAAGTCACAACCGATAAAGACGGTTGGGTAGACAAGTGGTATTGAGAATAATAATTTTCTCCTAACTAAAAGGCATTGCGAGTCATTTGACCACAATGCCTTTTTACTGTTGATAAAGTCCCTGAAACACGCCAAATTATAATAAACCGAATTATGCCTCCCATTTAGGAAAGGGGCGGTGGCAACACGAAGTGTTGACGGTGGGGTTTAAAAAATGCTGTAAGTATTGAACTTACAGCATTTTGGCGTTTTTCGTTTTTTGTTCAGTCGAGGTATTTATATACATCTTCCTTCGCAAGAAAACGAAATTCAGAACCTTTCTCAACAGCTTACAGCGTGTCGAAAATACTTTT
>CABQCC010000112.1 GCA_902462495.1 uncultured Eubacterium sp.
ATCCCTTGACCTGTCACGCAGTTTTTTTATCAGAGTATAACTGTAAGGAAAACACGGCACCGACGGTTATATTTGTCCCGAACAGAGGCTATGTTGAATTTGAAAATAAAGTCGGAAATAATGTTATAAATCTAAATTATTAAAAGAAAAACGGTAGGGAATTTGACTTCCTTACCGTTTTATTAGTCTTATTCAAAATGAGTCAGCGCATTGTCAAGGCTCAAATCTTTCATTGCTTCAAGTTCAGCCTTACCATAGACAACTTTGACCTTTTTCACCTTAAAATCGAATGATGAATCAGGAAATTGGTCGGGCATTTCTTTGATTGAAATCTTGCCGTCAGAATACGAATATGCACAATATCCTTTTGTGTATTCGGCATCAAGACCGCTGATTGTTTCTTCGCCAAAATACGCAATGTTGACTTGATTGTTCTTGTCAAATTGAAAAGCATACGCTGTTTGCTTTTTGTCATCAAAAAGATACCAATACTTGCCTTGCACAGACTTTGGCACTTCTGTTGACTCGTTTTTTGTTGAGCCTGCTTCGGTTGCAACAACTTCGCTTTCTTCCAAAATGGGAGCGGTTGCCGAAACGGTTGCTTCGGTCTTGGCAGTTTGGGATATTGTTGCGTTTGGCGTTTCGTCCTGTTTAGATGAATTTGTCATATATACGACAATGCCGACTGCAATAGCAACGATTATTGCAAGTATAATCGCAAAAACTTTTTTGTTTTTCATTTTATTTGTTTGCCAAATAGTCCTTGATGTTCTTCAATACTTCGTCAGAATCAAGACCGTGCACTTGGCAAGCCTCCTCAAGTGATTCGCCGATTGATGCAGGGCAACCTACACAGTGCATACCTGCTTCCATAAGAACAACTGCAATGCCTCTGTCGTATTCAATCATATCGCCCATAGTTGTTTGCTTTGTGATTTCCATATTCAAAACTTCCTTTCATTCTATAATATTATATCCTTAGATACCTTGTATATTATCATAACTGTAATTGTTAGTCAACAGAATTATTCTTCTGTTTTGTCCTCGGTTTGAGCAACAGGGTAGACAAGGTTCTCTTTTGTCCAATCTTTGATTACACCCAAAAAATGCTTTGCTTCTTCCTTGGCTTGCGGAAGATTGTGTTCAAGGCAGTTGCCGCATTCGTTTGGAGATGCGTTTGGAATTCTGCCCCAAAATTCTGTTACATATTCAAAAGCGTTTTTGATGAGTTCAATCGAGTATTTGTCGCTCAAATTTTTTGTGAGCAGATAAAATCCTGTTCTGCTTCCCATAGGGCCGAAGAAAATAATGTTGTCTGCAAATTCAACCGTTTGAAGATATGTGTTGATGATGTGTTCAAGTGTATGAATTGCAGAATTTGTGAGCACCTGTTCCTTGTTTGGAGCTTTCATTCTGATGTCGTATGTTGTGATGTCGTCATTTATTTTGTAAAGGTAAATGCCTTCCTCCAAGATGTTGTAGTCAATATCTGCACTTGGGTTAAGTTTCATATTTATCCCTCCGTATGTATTTGATTAATGATATTTTACCACATTTGGTATGCTTTTTCCACATTGAATTTAAAATTATACAAGATTTTTCATATCGTTTGGAAAATCGCAGGTGATGTGCATCGGATTTTCGGTTATCGGATGTGTAAAGTAAATATCTTTACAATGTAAAGCTTGTCTGTCTATCTTTGAGCAGTCACCGCCGTAGAGTTTGTCACCGAGCAAACTGTGCCCGATGTGTTCCATATGCACCCTGATTTGGTGCGTTCGCCCTGTTTTTAGGTTAAATTTTACAAGCGTTGCGTTGCCGTTTGATTTGACAGGGTAGTATTCTGTGATTGCGGTTTCTCCGTTTTCATCAACCTTTCGTTTTATGATGCTGTCACCGCACCTTGCAATCGGAGCGTCAATCATACCGTCATTTTCTATTGCTCCGTCAACGACAGCATAGTAGTCTTTTTTGATTTTGCCCGCAAGTTTGGCAGCGGCAAGTTCGTTTTTGGCAACAAGCACAAGTCCGCTTGTGTCACGGTCAAGTCTGTAGACAGCCCTGAATGCCATATCCTCTCCGCAGTGATATGCCACAAAATTTGAAAGTGTGTCGCCGATGTGGTTTCTGCTTTCGTGCACAGGCAAAAGCGGAGGCTTGTTGAACACTATTATGTCGTCATCTTCGTACGGAATTTCTATGTCGATGCACATCGGTCGTGCGATAGAACCCGAATTTTCGATTTTTATTGTAAGTGTGTCACCGACGGAAAGTTCTTCTATTGTCTTTGCAAACACGCCGTTTTTTGTGATTCCGTTTTCGGTGTGCTTCAGTTTTGTCAGCAGAGAAGCAGACACGCCGAATTCTCGCAAAAAAGTCCGTATTTGCTTTTTGTCGTCTTTTTCGGTGATTTCAAAATTAATTATTCTCATAGTTGAAATAACCCTGTCGTTAAATCGACAGCGTCAGAAGCTTTCTCAACAGTCTGCAGCGTGTCGATTTAACGACAGGGATTTTGTTATTTTGTAAATGAAACGATAAGACCGCCGTTTGCGGCATAAACAGAGTTGAGTCCGCTTGCCTTTACGATTTCGATTGAACCGAAGCCGGCACTTTCGAGTTTTTCCGCAACAAGCTTTGCCTTGTCTTCACAGCAAACATGAGAAAGAATAATTCTTTGCTCGCTCGGATTGCTGTCTTTAACTTCGTTTGCAATGATGCTTGCCATTTTAATCAACGCTCTGTTTGCGCTGAATTCCTGACCTGCAAGCTTTACAGAACCCTCTTGTGTTCTTTCGCAGATTAGCTTTAGTTTAATCTTTTTGAGGATTGTTGCAGCCATAGCGTAAAGTCTGCCGTTTTGGTTGAGAACATCAAGCGACTCAAGGCAAAAATAAAGCGCCGTGTGGTTAACGATGAAGTCCTCAACGGTAGAAACTATTGTTTCAAAATCCGCACCGTTGTCGCCAAGCTCCTTGATTTTTTCTGCAATGAGGCTTTCAAGTCCTGACGTTGCAAGGGAATTGAACACATGAACATTTTTGCCTGCGTGTTCCTCCTCAAAGAGCATTTTGCCCTGAAGTGCACTGTTGTATGTACCTGAAAGTTTGTCTGTGATTGTCAAAACATAGATGTCATCTTCGTCACAGTCCATTGCACTTGCAAATGCTTCGGGTGACGGACAAGCTGTTTTTGGAACATTTTTTGATTCAAGAGCTCTTCTGATGAAATCGTCTTGGTCAAAGTTCTCATCATCTTGAATGGTGTAGTCGTCAATGCTGAGTGTCAACGGAACAAATGTGATGTTGTCCCAATCTTTCATTCTTTCTGTTCTGTCGCAGCAGCTGTCTGCAATTATTCTAAAACTCATAAGGTAATCTGCCTTTATTTTATAATTTTGTGTTTTTATTATATTCGTTATTGCCTGCGTTGTCAATAATAACTAAAAGCCTATTCGTCTTAATTTTGATACGGCAAGCACAAAAGCACCCCAAACAATTTGGCTGACGATAATTGCCGTGTCGGTAATTTGACTGTACCAGCCTATAATTCCGAGGGTTGCAACCGTTGCAAATCCGAGCGTGCTGCCAAATGTTGTCAAAAATGAGATGATTCTTTTTGTGCCGTTTACGGTCAATGCACCTCGCATTGATGAAATGAGACCCTTTGCCGTGCCGTTGTGCACAACATAAGCCGGTGATTTTTCAACCTGCATATCCGAGTATTTTTCAAATACTCTTGAAGCCTGTCTGTTCATCACTTTTATGTAGCCTTTCGGCAATCCGAATAGGTTTGCAAGGCTTTCTTCGTTGATGTAAGGGTCGCTGCTTTTTACAATCAGGGTAATTCCTGTTTTTTCAAGCTTTATGAGTTCTCGCTTGAGGTCGGGGTCGGCGCTGTATGACACAACAAACATTGCCAAAATTTTGCCGTCAACAGCAAGGTAGAGCGCCTTTCTGTTGCGCCGTGTGTATTTTTGTTCAAAGCTGATTTTCGGCACATTTACGCCGTGATTGATGAGCAAATTTCTGTTGCCCACAAGAACTTTTTTGTGATAAACCCATGCGGAAGTGCCCATTTGTTCTTCGTATTGAACGCTGTCAACCTTTGGCAAAATGGATTGCTTGCCGATAATGACATTGTCAAAAACATGGGCGAGCGGACTTTTTGTTTTTATGATAACAGCCGCCGCATAAATGATTGCGTCATCAATTTTTGTGTTGTTGAAAACTTTTATGCCGTGCAAATCGCAACCGTGAGTTCCGAAAAGATTTGCCGCTTCAAGCACAACGGCATCGGTTGAAGCTGCCATTTGAGCACCCTCAAATCCACACACTCTTGCACCGAATTTGTCAAGCTCTGCCGAAATATCGGTGAGCACATTGTTCATAATGAACAGAAGCGACACGGGAGTTGAAATTGTCAATGCACAAACTGCCGTGTTTATGCCTGTTCCCCAATTGTCTTTCAGCCCGATTACAACAAGCAATAATCCGCTGAGCAAAACCATAACGGGAGTGAGCACTCTTGTGGTTTTGTCTGACGGGTCGCTCTTGCAACTGATTTCCATAAAGTTTGTCGGCAAATCGGTTTTGACGCTGGTTTTGATGATTGCGTCCTCCTCGTCAACATTGCCTCTGCACAGCACTTTGACATCGAGCACATTTGCAATGTTTTCAAGGCAGTAGATTTCTCCGCTGTTGATGATGAAATCGAAGTTGTCGATGATTCGGATAAGGATTTGCCGTTTGCCCAAAAGAGCCAGGATGTAACAATCATTGCAAACGGTCTTATG
>CABQCC010000113.1 GCA_902462495.1 uncultured Eubacterium sp.
CTCAATTTCAGTAAAAATGCCGTCATCAAAAAGAGCAGCAAGTCGCTGAAGTGCAACGCTCTCTTTGTTTGAATTACCCATTTTTTATCCTCCTTGAGAACTTAATAATCCATTTTGATTTCAAAATCACCAAAATGACCTATTATTAATTTTAACATTATTTGCTTATAATATCAATATAAAATTTAAAAAAGACAGAGAAATTCTCCGTCTTTTTTATCAATTTTCGCTATGTCCTGCCGAACGAAGCAGTTTTTTTACATCTTGTTCGGACAATTCTCTGTAATCGCCTTGTTTCAGCATACCGAGTTTAATAGGTCCGATAGATATTCTTTTAAGTCTTGCTACTTCCAAACCTTGACTTTCGCACATTTTTCTGATTTGGCGGTTTCTGCCCTCGTGAAGAATAAACTCAAGAACAACTCTGTTCTCCTGTTCCGTCAACACAGTAACATCGCAAGGTGCGGTCATTCTGCCGTCAATTTCAATACCGTTGCGAAGATTGTAAAGAATATCATCATTAACAGACGGTCTTACGGTAACACGATATACCTTTGCGTATTCGTGTGACGGATGAGTCATACAGTTTGTGAACGAACCGTCATTTGTCAAAAGCAAAAGTCCCTCGCTGTCTTTGTCAAGTCTGCCTACAGGATAAATTCTGCAACCAAAATCAGGAAGCAAATCCATAACGGTTTTTCTGCCGAGCTCGTCAGATACGGTTGTTACATATCCACGAGGCTTATTGAGCATAACATAAACCATTTTGCGATTTTTCACATTAGTTAGTTTTTGCTTGCCGACGGTAACTAAATCCTTACGAGGATTGATTTTCATACCGATTTCGGCAACATGGCCGTTAACCTTTACTTTGCCTGCTCGGATTAAATCTTCGCTTTTTCTACGGGAGGCAACTCCCTGCTCTGCCATAAATTTTTGAAGTCTTACTTCGTTGTTGTTTGCCATACTTTTACACTTTCCGGAGCTATAATATCTACAGTCCTAATTAATTTGTTGTTTGAATATATTTCCATTTTTCCGACTTTTGTATTTTTCAATATCGGAGCGTATAAAATAGGATAATAATATAACTTGAAGTTTAATTTGTCAAGATATGAAACATCAAAAGATGCTGTACAAAAGATTTTTTTCTTATTTGAACCGACACAGTCAATTTCGATTGCTTGCGTTTTTGAAAGAATTTGATACTTGCTTTTTGCATATTCAAGCAGTTTTTTATGGTCGTTCCAATCGTCACAATCATTTAATGTAACAATAATTATTATACTGCCTTTATAATCATAAGCGCTGACAAGGCATCTGCCGGATTTTTCCGTAAATCCTGTTTTTACGCCAATGCAATTTTCTGTTTGATACAAAAGTTTGTTATGGTTATAAATTATTTGTGGCTTATCATTGATTTTTATTTCTGCCTTTTGCAACTTGCAGATTTGAGAAAAGACTTCATTATCAAGTGCATATGAGGTCAGTATCGCCATATCATATGCGGTTGAATAATGCTCTTTCCTGTCCAAACCCGACGGTGTTTCAAAATGCGTGTTTGACATCCCGAATTTTTGAGCATAATAGTTCATTAACTTAACAAACTCAGAAACAGAACCCGAAAGATAGACAGCAAGCGCATTTGCCGCATCATTGCCCGACGCAAGCATTGCGCCCTTTATCAAATCCGAAACGGTTATCTTATCCCCTGCTTTTAAATAAATCAAAGAACCCTCTGTTTTATCGAGCATAGAATTTGTGATTTCCACAACTTCGTTTTGATTCAGTCTTTCGCACGCAATAAGGCAAGTCATAATCTTTGTTGTTGAAGCCATCGAGCATTTGCAATCACTTGATTTTTGATACAACACGGTTGAGGTTGCTTTATCAATTACAACTGCCCTTTCAGCCGTGATGTTATCATTCTTGGCATATGCTGTAAAAGGCACAATCAAAGCAAATATACACAAAAAACATATAAATCTTTTATACAAAACAATCACCTACATAAATATATGCAGGTGATTTAATTTAATTAAAAATTATTCTGCTGTTTCTTCGGTCTTTGACTCGTTTTTCTTCAATTCAGTAAGTTCGGCAAGCTTGTCAACAAGTTCAGGAATCATTGCAATAGCTCTGTCTGCAGATGATGTGTAGTTGTTGATTTGCATAAGTCTAACCTTAGAATCCTGAATAACGATGAAAGCAACAGGAGTGATAGAAATACCGCCTCCGCCTGCACCGCCGAACAATTCCTTGTTTTGCTTTGAAGGAAGGTCTGTTCCGCCTGATGTGAAGCCGTATGATACCTTTGATACAGGAATAAGAGTAGTATTACCCGTTACCATAGGCTCGCCGATAATAGTTGAAACATCAACCATTTCTCTCATCTTTTCAAGTGTTGATTCCATTATTTTGTTTACCGGAGTTTCTTTCATAATACATTCCCCTTAAAATTAATTACTTGTTTTTTATTAAGTTAACCAAGAACTTAGTTCCTGCTTTAATACCGATTTTTAAAATTAGCGCAACATTCATAGATGCAACAAGCTGAAATTCGTATTCATTGAACGGTGCGATGAAATCGGGTTGAATATAATCATCGTATTGGTCAACCTTCATACCGTTCAAAATCATACCTTTTAGCGGATAATAAAATCCGCAAATTCTACCGTAGGCACGAGCAATTTCTTCTGCATCCGAACCACCGACTATCATTTTAACATATAATGAGTAAATATGCAAACCCCTAAATAAAGTTGTTACGGCAGTATTTAAGGTTTCTACCAAATTTGATGCCAAAAGCATAATACCGACTATGCCGTCCTCGTCAATGATTTTTGCAATCGGATTCTTTTTTGGCTCTGCATTTGTTTTTGGAACATCAGCTTTAACGGTTTTTGTTTCGGTTCCTTTGACTGTTTCGGCAGTTTTTTCCGCTTCAACTTCAACCACAGGTTGAACAGGAATTTCTGTTTTAGGTTCTTCAACTGGTTTTGATTTATTTGAACTGTCTTTCTTTTTTTCTTTTTTCTTCTCGGCGGCTTGTTTGCCAGCTTTATCCGGGAATAAAACGAAATTAAGAATTTTTGAAAGTTCTATATCTTTTTTTATAAACAGCACCTGAACCGATGTGTGCCAACCGTTATCATAAATAACGGTTAATTCAGCTGAAAGAGAAAGGATAAATACAAACAGCAATATCAAAACAGCTAAAATTATCAGAAAAACTTTCATTTACTCCTCCTCAATATGAGCAAGCTCTGATATTTCTTTTTCTTTTAGTATATCAGATTTTTTCTCATTGTCAAATAAAGAAGTTTGGCTGTCGTCCTTTGCAATGCTTTCGATTTCCTCGGTTTTTGGCAAATCGGGCAAATCTTCAAGGGAGTTGAGCGAAAAGCATCTTAAAAATCTATCGGTTGTGCCATAAATAAGCGGTCTGCCGGGCAAATCCATTCTTCCCTTTTCTTCAATAAGTCCTTTTTGAACAAGCGAAGAAATCGGACCCGAACAGTCAACACCTCTGACCTGTTCAATAAACGAACGAGTTACTGTTTTGTTATAAGCGATAACTGCAAGAACCTCAAACGCTGCATTACTAAGCGGTGCGTTCTTCTTGATTTCCATAAGTTTTCGCACTTCTTCACTGTACTTTTCTCTTGTGCAGATTTGATATTTGTTGTCAACACGGATGAGCATTAAGCCTGAACCACGCTCGTCGTACTGTGCACCCAAATAATCAAGCATTTTTTCAATAGATTCTACATCTATATCAAGAACTTCCGCAAGTTTCGCAGGTTCAACAGGGTCGCCTGCGGCAAAAAGCATAGCTTCAAGAGTTGAAACCAAATTTTCAGTTTTATTCAAGGTTGTCCACCTCTTTTGCTTCGTTTACAATTTGAACGGTCGGGTTGTGCATATCGCCCTCAACCGTGATTCTTTTCGTTTTTGTAAGCTCTAAAACAGCCAAAAATGTTGCCACAATATCCGACTTTGATCTAGCACCATCAAACAAATTCAAAAAGTTGACTTTTTTTCCGCTCCAAAGTTTACGCATAACGGTTCTGACCTTTGATGCGACATTTACAAATTTCTTTGCAACAATCACTTTGAACGAATCAATCGGTGGAGGTAATCGTCTTTGAGCCTTACCCGCAACATTGATATATGCGTCCAAAAGTTCATCAGGCTCGTGAAACCTCTCATAATCATAATTCACCCATCCGCCCTGCGGTTGACGAACAAATCTGCCAAAGCCGTCTGTTTGATTGGAGAGTTTTTCAGCCATCAACTTACAGTCACGATATTCTATGAGTTCGCCTGTAAGCTCCTTTTTGAGCACTTCCGCTTCTTCGTGACGAGGAAGTAACGAAACCGTTTTGATATAAATAAGTCTTGCCGCCATTTCCAAAAAATCGCCGGCAACATCAAAATCGGCTTCTTCCATTTGTCTGACATAATCAAGATATTGGTTAACAAGTTCAACAATAGGAATGTCGTTGATATTCAGTTTATGCTTACTGATAAGGTGCAAGAGCAAATCCATAGGCCCTTCAAACACCTCGATTTTGTAGGTTAAATTATCCATAATACCTCAATTAAATATGGAGCACCAATCTTGGCAGTAAAGAAATAAAGTTCAACAATTTACTTGTAAGGAAAGATATTGGAGTATCCAAAACTCCTGAAAAGAAGAATCATAAGAGCAATCATTATATATC
>CABQCC010000114.1 GCA_902462495.1 uncultured Eubacterium sp.
GTGCAAAATGTGGAGCCTCATTGCAGTCCTTGCACCCTCTGCGTTGCGTGCTTTTGTGTTCATCTGCTTTTCTTTTTTCTGCCGTTATAATTTTGCTTTTTACCGCCGAAATTTTGCTTGCTTCGGCTGTTCTTGTTACCGTTTCTGTTGTTCTTGCTGTTTCTGTTATTGCCCGAATTATTGCGATTTTGATAATTCGGAGTTTGAGGGCGAACAAGACAATTTGGGTCTGTGCCGATTAAATCAAAGCGTCTAATTTTTTTAAGTGCTTCCTCAACAAGTGCAAAATTCTTTGGATTATAATACTGCAAAAGTGCTCTTTGAAGAGCCTTATCGTGCGGTGTTTTGGCAGAATATACCTCCTCCATTGTGTATGGGTCAAGCCCTGTGTAAAACATTGTAGTGGAAATTGTGCCCGGGGTCGGATAGAAATCCTGAACCTGCTCAGGACGAATATGATTTTTCTTCAAGAAAAGTGCCAAATCAACAGCATCGCTTAGGGTTGACCCAGGATGACTTGACATAAGATAAGGCACCAAATACTGTTCCTTATCTATCTCGCCGGTGTACTGAAAATATCGTCTTGAAAATTCAACATAAGCTTCAATATGAGGCTTGCCCATTTTGTCAAGAACAGCAGCAGAGCAATGTTCGGGAGCGACCTTGAGCTGACCCGATACATGATGTTCAACAAGTTCTTTAAAGAAGCTGTCATCCTTATCCTGCAAAAGATAATCGTATCTTATGCCCGAACGGATAAACACTTTTTTAATGCCCGGAAGTTGTCGCACGCTGCGAAGAATATCAAGATATTCCTCGTGATTTGCAACAAGGTTTTTGCAAGGCTTTGGAGCAAGACATTTTTTGCCTTTGCAAAGTCCGTGATCCTCCTGAAACATACAAGACGGCTGACGGAAGTTGGCGGTCGGTCCGCCAATGTCATGAATATATCCTTTGAAATTAGGCATATGAGTGAGTTTTTCAGCCTCAATCATAATGCTTTTTTTACTTCTTGTGGTTATGTATCTGCCCTGATGAAAAGCGATTGAGCAAAAATTACAAGCACCGAAGCAACCACGGTTGTGAGTGATTGAAAACTCAACCTCTTGAATACCCGGAACACCGCCCTGTGCCTCATACATAGGGTGATAAGCACGCATATAAGGGAGCGAATAAACCCAGTCAAGTTCCTTGGTTGTAAGCGGCGGCATCGGTTGATTTTGAACAACCATTTTTTTGCCGTGTTTCTGCTTAATAACCTTGCCTCTAATGTGATCCTGCTCGTCTTGTTCAATCCTTGCAGCCTTTGCATATTCCTTTTTTGATGAGCAAACATTCTCAAACGACGGACATTCAACACCGACATACGGGGTGTCCTTTGTGTCAACTGCGTATACCGTGCCGAGAATATCGTGCATTGTGTCAACGCTTTCGCCGTTATTGAGTCGCTCGGCAATCTCGATAGTTTGATTTTCGCCCATACCGAAAATAAGCAAATCAGCCTTTGAGTCAAGGAGAATTGACGGACGAACAGCGTCGTCCCAATAATCATAATGTGCAAAGCGGCGAAGTGATGCTTCAAGTCCGCCGATAATTACAGGCACATCGGGATAAAGCTGTTTTACAATATTTGAATAAACAATAACAGCTCTGTCAGGTCGCTTACCCATTTGACCGCCTGCTGTATAAGCGTCAACCGAACGAGGCTTTTTTGCAACGGTGTAATGAGCAACCATTGAATCGATATTACCGCTTGAAATGAAATAACCCAAGCGTGGCTTGCCGAACTGTTCAAAATCCTTTGTTGTGCGCCAATCGGGTTGTGACAAAACGACAATCTTGTAACCCTTTGCTTCGAGCACACGGGTGATTATTGACGCACCGAAAGAAGGATGGTCAACATAAGCGTCACCGGAAACATACACAAAATCCGGCTGTTCCCATCCTCTCTCGAACATATCCTTTTGATTTACGGGGAGAAAATTATTCATAGCTGTCCTCGTTTAAATCTTGATTATCTATTACTTCGTCAGAACCGAATTCCAACTGCTCTGTGTTGTCAGCCGTGAAATCGTGAGCAGGACCTTGTGCCTGAATTTGAATCCACTGCTGTTTTGTGATTAATATCTTTCTCGGCTTTGCACCCTCGGCAGGACCGATAATGTGCTTGTCCTCCATTTGGTCCATAATCTTTGAGCCTCTTGAATAACCGACTCCGAGTTTACGCTGTAAGAAAGAAGTTGAAGCCTTGCCGTTTTCAAGAACGACATCGACCGCTTCATCAAACAGAGGGTCAAGATTTTCACCCGAATCACCGCCGTCGGTAAACTTGTTTGAAGTTTTTTCCTGAACGGCTTTGCTCTCGATTTCCTTTTGGATTTCTTCGCTGTACTCGCTTTCGCCCTGATTTTTAATAAATTCGCAAAGCGCCTCAACCTCGTCATCGCTGATATAACAGCCTTGAACACGAAGCGGTTTGTTTGAGCCGATAGGAGAATAAAGCATATCGCCCATACCAAGAAGTTTTTCTGCACCGCTTGAATCAAGAATTGTTCGAGAGTCGATTGCAGAAGAAACCGTCAATGCAATACGAGATGAAATGTTTGCCTTGATAAGACCCGTGATGACATCAACAGACGGTCTTTGAGTTGCAATGACAAGGTGCATACCTGCGGCACGAGCCATCTGTGCAAGACGACAAATACTGTCCTCAACCTCTTTTGGGGCAGCCATCATAAGGTCGGCAAGCTCATCAATGCAAATGACAATCTTCGGCATAGGCTTCATATCCTCATGCTTTTCGACATAACGATTGTAGCCCTCAATATCACGCACACCTGTGTCGCTGAACTTTTGGTAACGCTCAAGCATTTCCGACACAGCCCAGCCGAGTGCGCCCGAAGCCTTGCGTGGGTCGGTAACAACAGGAACAAGAAGGTGCGGAATGTTCTCATATTTTGAAAATTCTACCTTTTTAGGGTCAATCATAAGGAACTTAACCTCATCAGGATTTGCCCTGTAAAGGATAGAAACTATAATTGAATTCATGCAAACAGATTTACCCGAACCTGTTGTGCCGGCGATAAGCAAGTGAGGCATTTTTGCAATATCACAAAATACGGTTTTGCCTGCAATGTCCTTGCCGAGTCCTGCCGACAGAAGCGACTTTTGTGCATTGAAATCGGCAGAATCAATAACTTCACGCATAGAAACGCTGTTTTTAACGGTATTTGGAATTTCTATTCCGACAGCTGCTTTGCCCGGAATAGGAGCTTCAATACGAACATTTACGGCTGCAAGGTTAAGCGCAATATCATCCGAAAGATTTGTAATCTTACTGATACGAACGCCCGAAGCAGGTTTCAATTCGTATCTTGTAACCGTCGGACCTCTTGAAATATCGGTGATTTCCGCCTGAACACCAAACGAAGCAAGAGTATCAACCAAAAGTTCTGCGTTGTTTTTGAGTTCGGCAGACACATCTTTTGCGGATTTATGTTTAACGGTTTTGAGAATGTCAACGCTCGGAAGCTTATATTCCTTAACTTCCTTTTGCATATCTTCTTCCGTAACCACAAATTCAGGGATAGGCTCTGCTTTTTCCTCAACAGGCTTTTCTGTTTTATCCTCGCTTGCGGTTTTGACAATATCGTCAATAGTCTTTTTCTTTGAATCCTGTCTGCTCTGCTTATTCTTGCTTGTCGCCTGATTGATTTCGGCAATAAGTTTTGAATAATCATCGGCAGGCTCTTCCGTTTCCTCAACATCCTGTGCTGTTTCAGCCTTTGTCTTTGCCTTTTTCTTTGGTTTTTCTTCCTGAACAGGAGGTTCGTCATCAAGCGGAATATCAACATTGTTCATTCTGCGTCTTTCACGGCGTTCCTCGATATAAGGTGTTGCCTTTTCAACAACGGCACGAACAGGCTTTGTTGTGTTTTTGAAAAACTGATTGACCGTCACTTTTGAAAGAAGCATAATCACAACGATTATAAGAAGCAAATCAATAACTATTGCAGGAGCTTTGCCCATTGTCATAAAGAGCCAACCCAAAGCCGCACCGAAAAATCCACCGCTAAATTCAAACGGAGCATTGGCAAACTCGCTCTTGCAAGTTTCAAGGAACGGAACACCGCTTTTTGCTTTTACGATATAAATAAATGCAGAAATAAAAAGCACAATAAGAATAATGCAAATAGGTTCTGCAATCATCTTTTTGCTTGATTTTGTTTTTTGAACAAGAAACGAATAAGCAAGGCTCAAAAGCGGAAAAACAATTGACGCCATCCAACCGAAAAGTCCTATGTAAATATTGTGAACATCGTTCCAAAAGTTCTCGCCCGGAATAACCGCAACAAAGAAAAACAAAACCGAAAATGCAAAAATAATTATGCTGACAATTCTGTTTTTGTTTGCCTGCGCTTCAAGATCCATAAGCCTCTGTTGCTCCTCAAATTCGGCAAGTGCCTTTTTTGAATGAGTAACAGGTTTTTTCGGGGTCGGCTTTTTATTCTGTTTTTGTTTAGAATTCTTACTGTTAGCCATAATTTACCTACTTTATTTTCTTAATATCAATTCAAAAATACCGATAACAAGTATTATGATGCCGACTGCGACATCATAATAGCCAAAATACTTCAAATAGCCTTTGCTGACGAAGTATTTGAGAAATACGGTGCTGAAAAACGCAGGTTGTGGATTTTTGCCCTCTCACAAATTG